>NZ_JBMLSD010000176.1:0-43735 GCF_049240685.1 Flectobacillus sp. | reverse complement strand
TCGAAATGATGATTTGAGATATTTCAACCTCTCGAATCTGATTAGAGTAAGGAAACTACCATTAGTGCAGAGTTAAGAGTGATGAGTTTTGAGTTGAATTTTTGGTAACAACTTGCCTCAAAATCAAATTAGTTCTACACAATTCTTTAAGGAAAAAAAACAGTATTATTATAGATTAGAAGAGAAGAAATCAGTCATACTTTATACTAATGCCTTATGCCTCCTTGCCTGAACCCTTTACTTACTTCTTCGCCAAATAACGATTAATTCTACTTACCAGTCCTGGGCCTTCGTAAATAAAGCCTGTGTATACCTGTACCAAATCGGCACCTGCGTTTAATTTTTCTTCAGCGTCCTCAGGTGAATGAATCCCCCCTACGCCAATAATTGGAAATGCTTTTCCTGATTTTTGTGCCAAATAACGAATCACCTCTGTCGAGCGTTTGGTAACGGGTTTGCCACTCAGCCCTCCCATTTCTTTCACTAGTTCTTCTGAGGATTGCAGCCCTTCTCTCGAAATAGTGGTATTTGTAGCAATTACTCCAGCTATTTTGGTTTCTTGTACAATTTCTATAATATCATCCAATTGTGAGTCGGTCAAATCGGGTGCGATTTTCAACAAAATTGGCTTTTGTGTAGGACGACGTTCGTTATCTTTTTGTAAGGTTTGTAACAAATCCTTCAATGGTTCTTTTTCTTGCAAAGCTCTCAAATTAGGCGTATTGGGCGAGCTTACATTTACCACAAAATAATCGACAACATCAAACAGCTCATTGAAGCAAATCATATAGTCATTTACGGCTTCTTCATTTGGTGTAACCTTATTTTTACCAATATTTCCTCCAATCAAAACCTCGCTATTACGTTTTCTCAATCTTGCGGCCGCTTCTTTTACCCCATCATTGTTAAATCCCATTCGGTTGATGAGGGCTTCGTCTGCTTTTAGACGAAACAAACGAGGCTTGTCGTTGCCAGATTGCGGCTTTGGTGTAAGCGTACCAATTTCTACAAATCCAAACCCCATCGCAGAAAGTTCATCTACCAATACAGCATTTTTATCGAGCCCTGCGGCTAATCCTACAGGATTTTTGAACTTTAGACCAAAAACAGTTTTTTCCAAGGCAGGATTTTCGTATTGATAAATCGCTTTAAAAATACTCGGAAAGAATGGAATTTTGAATAAAGCTTTTACTAAGTCAAAAGTAAAATAGTGAGCCTTCTCGGCATCGAAACGAAATAAGAGTGGCTGTAAAAAAAGTTTGTACATTATATTGTCAGCATCTGCGCTCGCGACAAACGAATCCTCGAGCTTTTAAAGATTTATTATAATGACAAAATTACAAAAAGGGCAAACAAAAACCTCACAGCTTTTGGATTTAGCTATGAGGTTTTGAAATTGTTTTGGTCAAATAGAAAAGTTTTTCCTCATTCATGGGCTCAAACCCAGTGTTGAAATATAAATCTTCTATGTTAAGTTAGTAGAAACAGGAAAGATTAAATTAATAATATATCTTCGAGACATATTGACTATATCCTTCTGAATAAGAACGCATTCCAATAACAGATATACTATTAACTAATAATCTCCTTTCACTTACTCAAAATAAAATTTAATTTTTGAGCTTGGGGCTTTCAGCTATGAGCATTCGGCAAAAACATAGCAATCGTCACTGAAAAACATTTTAACAAGCTTTGCCTTTTGCCTGTTGCCTAAAACACATAAATTAAATCTAATTCTGCATTCCAACTTACTTTTTTGAAGGTTTTTTGAAAATAGCTTCATCAATAGTCGGGTTCAATTTGATTGAATCAACTTCCAATGTCATTTGTCCACCTCCCATAGGAGAAGGAATCTCAGATGTATAAGGAAAAATCAAACCTTCTACTGCCTTGAAATTTGAATATGAAATTTCGATATCGATGCTTTTAGCATTTACCACTCTTGTAGCAGTAGTTTTTACAACATAGTACGTCGACGGAGAAACATAAACATTTGTAATATCGCCATTTTTTTCGGTCATCTTCAAATTATACGTCTCCACATTATCAACTTTTTCTTTCCCAACCAATTCCAACTTGGCACCTTTCTCTGCATAGTCAATCAATACACCTCCAAAATTCATTTGGCTTTTGGTCTGTTTGGCCACTGCGTTGGGTAAGTCTTGCGGTTCGCCTGTACCTCCCATCATTGTTGGAAGAATAGTCCAGCCTTGGTCACCATCCAATCCTGTGACTATTTTCTGCCCCATAACCGAAGCCTCAGTAAGTAGACCTTTACCTACTACAATAGTAGATTTTGATTCTACCTCCATACCTCCAATCGACATGTGGTTCTTTATTTCGATGCTTTTAACGGCTTTCCATTTTTCTGAGCCACCTATCGCATCAATATGCTTTTGAGCAATTTCTTCAGCAGTTTGAGCCATAGAAGCGATAGAAGTAGCTACTAAGAATAAAGCCGAGGCAAACAAATTCTTTACTTTCATGGTAATATTTAGTTTTAGTTAATAAGGTAATAAATCAGTTGGCAGAATCAGATTGCTTTTGCATCGCATAGGCATAAGACTTTCTATTTTAGGCAAAAAATAAAAGTGTTTTTCATTAAATCACAAATATATTTTTGTCTCATATCGAAAGCCCAAAGCAAACACATTCTAGGCCGATTATTTACTGAAAGCTACTCTAATTATTACTACTTACCAAACGGAATTGGGACAAAACGCATTATTTGCTGACAGATGGTTGTTCTTTCTTTTTGGAAAAAGAAAAATACGCAATTATTAAACTTATAACAGCCAAAATTGCTCCTGACAAGAAGGCCGCACCTGGGTAATAGATAGGCGCTTTGGATGAAGCAAAATAACTAAACAAGTTAGAGGCTATAAGAGGACCTAATATGGATGTAATACTCAAGATACTGGTGATTCCCCCCTGTAATTCACCTTGTTCGTTGGCACCTACCTGTTGCGTCATGACCGACTGTATCGCTGGCGCGGCTATGCCCCCCATGGCAAAGGGCATCATGATTACATACATCATCCAGCCTTTCCAGGCAAAAGAGTACAACAAAAAGCCTACTGACCAAAAAGCTAATCCTACAAAAATTGAGTTCTTCTCGCCTAATTTAGGAATAATTTTTCGGCTCAAAAACCCCTGAACAATAGCCACCGCCACGCCTGCAAAACCCAACGACAAGCCTATTTCTCGTTTACTCCAATGAAATACCAACTTGGTGTAGTAGGCCCAGGTACTAGGATTGGTTTGCCCTGCCAATTGTATACAGAATAACGCCAAAGATAAGCCAAACAATAAAGGATATTTAGTCATGTTTGATAGCGTACCAATAGGATTAGAACGTTTCCAATTGAATGGTCGGCGGTTTTCTTTTGATAAAGATTCTGGTAAAATAAAATACCCATACAACCAATTGATGGCGGTTAGTCCTGCCGAAGCAAAAAATGGCAATTTGATATTGATTTCGCCCAAAACTCCCCCTACTACTGGGCCAAGAATAAATCCTAGTCCAAAGGCAGCGCCTATCATACCAAAGTTTTTGGCACGCTCTTCTGGCTTACTGATGTCTGCTATATATGCGCCCGCTGTAGTAAAACTAGCCCCTGTGACTCCTGCTATCAAGCGACCAACAAATAACCAGGTAATGTTGGGGGCAAAGGCCAATAATAAATAATCAATAGAAAAACCAATCAAGGAAGCCAGAATGATAGGTCGACGCCCATACTGATCACTCAACCCTCCGATGATTGGTGACATGATAAACTGCATAACAGCATAAGAGGCCATCAACATTGAGCCATAAATAGCGGCATTGGAAGTTCCCCCTCCTACAAACTCCTCAATTAAATCTGGTAAAATCGGAATAATGATACCGATACCAAGAACATCAATGAGCATGGTGATAAAAATAAAAATAATGGCAGGGTTGCGCTTGTCAGACATAACGACGAAGTGTTTAGAAATTTTCAATACATCAACTTAATATAGGACACAACAACATATAGCCTTGTTAAGTAAGTAAAAGACGTTATTAGTTAACAGCATATCTGTTATTGTAATGCAATCATAATCAAAAGATTATACTCAAACTTTATCTTTGAGATACTATTAATTTAATCTTTCCTTCTACTTAAGTGAGCAAAATAAATTTTAATCTTGGAGCTTTCGGCTTTCAACTATGGGCAATCGGCAAAAGCGTATGTATCCTTAATTAAAAACAATTTACCTCTTTGCCTGTTGCCTAGTGCCTTTATCACAACACCTAGATCTAATTCTGCACGATTACTTAACATGAACTACGTCATTACTAAGCATGACAATTTTTCATGAGACCATACGTGTCCTATCTGAAAATCAGGAAGTCGATAATTACCAAAAAATGTTTTAAATGAATTTTTTGAAAGGGCATTTTCACTGTCAGAAGTCAGCTAGTGGGTGTAATAGATAGGAATCCAATGCCTACACCATCTCACTAAGGAATTTAGTTATTCATAATATGTTGGTTTTGAAAACCATGCAAGATAGGTGTTTTTGTAGAAAAAGGCAAAATATCAAACACTCCTGATTCAATGAAGTAAGATTGAGTGATGAACTGAATTTTACATAATCACTCCTTCACTCAATCTTTTTTCACTCATTTAGCTATTTGTTCAGGTCTGTCAAGTACCTGTAAAAAAACTATATCTTTTGTTTTAATTTATCGTTCAAATAGGCTTTGCTAATTGTGGCTGATTCTAATGGCGTACGATTTGGCTCAGGAACGCCATCAAGCTCGACAACCGCCCAACGATTAAATTTAATTTTTGCTAAAGCATTAAACACCGCAGGCAAATCCACGTTGCCTTGGCCAAGCTCAACAAACTTGTAGGCCTTTGGGTCTGGCTTATCAGCCAAGGGAGATTTTACATCTTTGATATGCAATGCAAATAGACGGTCTTTGTATTGCTCCACAGCTTTGGCTGGTACGCCCCCACCTTGATGATAATGTGCCACATCGAGCAGCATTTTTACAAATGTAGGATTGGTCTCTTGCATCAAAATATCTACCTCTTCAGGGGTTTCGCCCCATTGGTGCATGTGATTGTGATAGGTGGTTTGCACACCCAAATCGGCCGTTTGTTCACCTATTTGATTCATCACTTTCGCCAAGGCCTTTAACTCTTCTTTGGTTGGAGCTTGGTTATTTTTTCTGAGGCTATTAGTTAACTGAATCGCATCTCCACCTAGGGCTTTTACAAAACTTGCATGCGCCACATGGTAGTCTACATTACTCGAAACACGCGCTGAATCTACCTCCACATTTCCACTCGAAAACATCGCCAATGTCAAATGGTGCTGGGCAAGTAAGTCTTTTAGCTCCTGAACCCTAGTCTTGTAATTATCATAAGCGTTGGCACGAAGTTGAATACCCTTGAAGCCCAATGAAGAAATATCTTGCATGGCATTTAGGTCTTTGCCTCCCCACGTAATAGCCGAATAAGCTATCTTAATAGAAGAAGGTTTTGAAGCAAAAAGTGACTGTGAGAGCATCGAAGCAGCCCCAATCATAGTTAATTCAGAAATAAACTGACGTCGGTTTGAAGTAGACATAAAGGTAGTAAGTTTGTTTCTCGAAAAAGTAAAATTATAGGTAATTATACTGATTTTCAGCAAAAAGCTTTTTCTAAAATGAAAAAAACACTGAAAAGAACCTTTCTAAAACAAACAAACCATTTACCTAAATTGTGTCATTGCCTGATAAACTCAACTCGTCGGTTTTTCTTTTTATTTTCTTCCGAATTGTTTGGGACGACGGGTTCTAAAGGACCACGCCCTACGGCCTTGAGTCTTTCTGATTGAATACCTTTTGAAATCAAATAAAATATAACAGACTGACATCTTTCTTGAGATAATTTCAGGTTGAGATTAAAATCACCAACATTATCGGTATGACCACGAATTTCTAACTTGAGAGTCGGGTTCTCACGCATTAAACTTACTAATGAATCTAATTCTTGAAAAGATTCCTTCCTTAAGACAGGGCTACTTTGATCAAAATATAGATTTCGTAAAGTAATTGCTTTGCCTTTTTCGATAATACCAAATTCCTTAGATTTTATAATTGAATTTGGCTCTATCTTGACGATAGTGCGCTTTTTTTTCAGGATAAAATCTTTCGAAAACTGTTTGTCCATAATAGCACCTAAAGGCGCAAAACGTGTAATAATGGGCTCATATCCATTTGCAGTCACATGAATACTATACTCTTTGTGCGGCATTAGCTCAACCATCGGAAAAACACCTTGATACGCTTGTGGTAATTGGGTATTGGTTTCTAAATCATAAACCTTATAAACTGCATGAATATGCTCGGTTAGCTCTTGGTCTTCCCATGATTTTAGCAAAAAAGTATAACTATTTCTTTCCATAGGCACTACCAATTTCGACAAATTGAGTAAGGTATCTGTTACAACGAAGTGCTTATTATAGGTATGATATTCTTTTGCTTGAACTTCTACATCAATCTCATCGCCATCTACCAAAAGTACTTTATAAGGTTTGGTTTCAGTAAGTTTTAAATTAGTAGAGGCTACCTCGAAAACAGGAATCAAATCTTTTGTAAGGATATCTTGAGCAACAATAGGAATTACAACACTAGCTCTTTTTACAGGCTTCAATAGATAAGTTAATACTCTATCCAAACTCGAAGAATCCAACTTTGTGATTATTGGTTCGTAGCCTTTGGCAGATATTTCGAGTTCATACTTTAGAGGAGAATCAAATAGATTTAGATAAACTATTCCTTCAGAACTAATAGATAAATACTTTTGGACTTCTTCTGTGTAAGTATTTTTAACAAAAAAATTAACTTTTTTAGCAGGTCTTTTAGTTTCTTCATCCAAAGCATTTATACGAATTACGCCAACGGCCTTTTCCATAAAAGCCTCATATTCATAATGTTTACCAAAGGGTGCTAGTAAGATTTGAAATGTACGTTGTTGGGTTTGATAACCTTCTGCCTGAGCGGTGATAGTTAGCTTTGCTTCGGAATTAAAGGTTACGATATGAGAGGACGCAGTTTCTATAAGCGTTTTTTTTCCATCGCTAAACTGCACTATAAACTGTCCAAAAATAGATTTTCTGGAATGTTTGTCACGCATACGCAAAGTAAGCGTTGAAGGGGCATTAGTTTGATTCGTAATGTGGGTAGTGGAGTCTGAACTTTTAACAAAACTCAACACCTGAAAATTACAAGTCAATAGCAATAAAAGTAAGTAAGAATAATGTAAAATACCTTTCATATAAAGCACAAAAATAGACAGTCGACATAGCAGTGATTGTGCAAAACAGGATAAACATTCAAGTATTGGTTTTCAGTAAATAGGCAACAGTAAACAGGTAACAGTAAACAGGCAATAGTAAACAGGCAACAGGCAAAGAGTTTTTAATCTTTTAAATTTACAATTATATTTCTGCTCAGAGCCTAATGCCTAATGCCTAATGCCTAAAGCTCAAAGCCCAATGCCTAATGCCTACAGCTCAAGCCCTATTTTATCCAAATTAAGATACTTATTCTATAATTTCAAAATAATTGATAATTTCTCTAAAAACTCAAAAAGCCCCAACTACCGAAGTAATTGAGGCTTTGATATATAGGTCGTTTTAGGACAAAATCCTAGTAACGGTACAAGTCAGATTTGAATGGACCTTCTACAGTAACACCGATATAAGCAGCTTGTTCTTCGTCTAATACTTCCAATTTCGCACCGATATGAGCCAAGTGCAATTTAGCTACTTTCTCATCCAAATGTTTAGGAAGGATATATACTTGTTTTTCGTATTTTTCTGTGTTCAACCACAATTCAAGCTGAGCCAAGGTTTGGTTACAGAAAGAGTTAGACATTACGAAAGATGGGTGACCCATAGCACAACCTAAGTTAACTAAACGACCCTCTGCCAATACGATAACATCTTTGCCATCAACATCATACAAATCAACTTGTGGTTTGATTTGTTGCTTAGTAGCACCATAATTGGCATTCAACCAAGCCATATCGATTTCGTTATCAAAGTGACCAATGTTACAAACAATCGCCTTGTCTTTCATTGCTAAGAAATGACGACCTTTGATGATGTTTACGTTACCAGTAGCTGTTACAAAAATGTTTGCACGAGTAGCAGCTTCGTCCATAGTAACTACTTCAAAGCCATCCATAGCTGCTTGAAGCGCACAAATTGGATCAATTTCAGTAACCAATACACGGCACCCAGCACCACGCAATGATTCGGCAGAACCCTTACCTACGTCACCATAACCAGCCACTACAGCTACTTTACCAGCCAACATCAAGTCTGTTGCACGACGGATTGAGTCTACTAATGATTCTTTACAACCGTATTTGTTATCAAATTTAGATTTTGTAACTGAGTCGTTAACGTTGATAGCTGGTAAATATAAGGTACCATTTTTCAAACGCTCATACAAACGGTGAACACCAGTGGTAGTTTCTTCAGACAAACCTTTGATACCACCGATTAATTCAGGGTAGTTATCAAAAACCATGTTAGTCAAGTCACCACCATCATCCAAAATCATGTTCAAAGGTTGACGCTCTTCGCCAAAGAACAAAGTTTGTTCGATACACCAGTTAAATTCCTCTTCGTTCATACCTTTCCAAGCATAAACTGGGATACCCGCGGCAGCAATAGCAGCAGCAGCGTGATCTTGAGTAGAGAAGATATTACAAGAAGACCAAGTTACATCAGCACCCAAGGCTACCAATGTCTCAATCAATACAGCAGTTTGGATAGTCATGTGCAAACATCCTGCGATGCGAGCACCAGCCAATGGCTTAGACTCACCATATTCAGCACGAAGCGCCATCAAACCTGGCATTTCAGCTTCAGCCAAAAGAATTTCTTTACGACCCCAATCAGCTAGGGCGATGTCTTTTACTTTGTACGGAGTGTACGGTTGTGTTGTAGTTGACATTTATTTTTTACTTTTATTATTTCTACTTTAAAACAAATTAAGCCTCTAATAAACTCTATTTCAATTAATTAAATATGAAAAATGTTTTCTTTTATGAACTCAATTCTTTATAAAGTACAAAATTAGTAGGTTTTAGGAAGATTTAAAAAGCAATCCAATAAATCATTTAGGATTGAACCAAAAAATAGAAATTACAAAACATAAATGTTTAATTTTTTGATAAATTATCTAAAAAAATAACATATTGAAGATAATTTATTTATTTCAAGAAATACTATTTTCTAAAATAAAAAAGCACAACACAAATCTATAAAACCCTTAGACTTGTATCGTGCTTTTTTCTTAAGTCTTCAACCAATACCTACTTAATCTCAAAACCACCAGTTCCGATTTTAAAACCTTCGGCAAACAACTCGACTGTGTATTTACCAGAACGATATGCAGTACCTCTATGATAGGCGACTTCCACAAATTGATTAACATTGTCGTAATAAATTTCGGCCTTTGTTGTGTAGGCAAAATCTTTACCTTCAAAAACGAAGCTTCCAGAACCCGTAGCCGAATCAAAAAGTGTGGAGCCATCAGGATCAAGAATACGAATAAATACCGTTTTCTTTTCGTGCTCGGTCAAATCATTTTTTGCAAGCATAAACGATATCTTGAGTCGAGCCAACTTATCATTCTTCATCCGCTTGTCATCAAACTCTCGTCCCTTTTGGTTAATTCCCGTAATTTTCACAAACTCAGTTTTGAGTGCTGTAGCCCTAGATACCTTTTCGGCGAGGGCCTTATTTCGTATATCAGCATCTTCCTTTTGTGCCCTTATACGCGCAGCGGTATTGGCAAGAAGGGACTTTTCGGAACGAAGGCTTGTATTTTCCTCGCTAAGATTTTCGTTTTGAGAAGCTAACTCTGTATTTTCGGCACGCAATCGTTGTATTTCTTGCTCTTTGATAGTTAACAATGATTCATAACTCAGTATTTTGGCCTGATAGGTGGCCTTAATACTGGCAATTTCTTCAGAAGTATTTTTGAGTAGTTGTATCTTGTCGAGCTCCAATTTGGCCTTGGCTTTTTGTAGCTCCGAAATATCTCCACCCAATTCTTGAATTTCCGCAATTTTATTATCCAACTGATGCATAATGGAGTCTAGCTTGATACGAGTCTCGGCCAGCTGTACAACTTTTTCTTCAATGACCTCTTGTTGACTTTTTTTGATATCATTGCTTTGAATCACCATGTATAATAATACAGCCGCTAACACCGAAACAACCCCAATTCCTGCACGGAGCATCCCATTAACACCTTGATTAGGTCCTCTTAGTTCTTTAAACGAATCATTACTCATATTTTCAAACAAAGTTAGAGATAGATTGCACTATAACGCATTAGGCATTAAGCAATACGCCGTAAGCTAAAAGTTGTGCATGACTAATGCCTACTGCTTACAGCCTAAAGCATATTAATTTACAAAAACTGTAATACACTTTCTAAGCCCATTCCTCTCGAACCTTTTACGAGAATATGGGTGTTTTCTACTTTATGGTCCTGTAACCACACATGCAACCCAAACTTATCTGGGAAATAGTGTACCTTCATGATTGGCAACTGAGCCACAGCGGATTCCATCAATTTTCCTGCCAAAAGAATATAATCAAAATTACAATTTTTCAATAGCTCTCCGATAGCCTTATGCTCGGCTTCCGCCTCCTCGCCTAGTTCGAACATATCTCCCAAAATCACCATTTTTTTATCGGCTTTCAAATTGTTAAAATTAGTGATAGCGGCATTCATCGAAGATGGGTTGGCATTATAAGCATCCATCAAAACAAGATTAGAGCCTTTTTCAACAAATTGCGAACGGTTATTGTTGGGCACATAATCAGCCACTGCCTGACAAGCTGTTTGGGTATCAATACCAAAATACTGTCCAATTCGAATGGCGGCACACATATTATAAAAATTGTATTTGCCTGTCAAATGTGTTTTGTACGAATGCCCGTCTAAATCTTCAAAAGTAACATTCGGAATTTCCTCTTTCAGGGTAATTACAGTTGGAAAATCGGCATTGGGTTCTGCGCTATAAGTTATGATTTCGGCAAAGCTTTTGCCCTGCGTCATGTCAAAGGTAGGTGTCGAAGCCACATTAACAAATACTGTTCTATGCTGAGCTGACAAAAAATCAAACAATTCGCCTTTGCCTTTGCGAACGCCCTCTACACCCCCAAAACCTTCTAAATGCGCCTTACCAATGTTGGTAATAAAACCATGCGTAGGTTCACAAATTTCAACCAACTCTTTGATATCACCTTGTTTGTTGGCTCCCATCTCAATAATAGCCATTTCAAGCGTATCATCTATGGCCAAAATTGTCAAAGGCACACCAATGTGATTGTTTAAGTTACCAACAGTTGAATATGTTTTATATTTTTTTGATAAAACACAATTAATTAGCTCTTTAGTGGTGGTTTTGCCGTTCGAACCTGTGAGTCCCACAAAAGGAATATTCATCTGTTTACGATGGTAATTTGCTAGTTGTTGTAAAGCCAGTAGACCGTCCTCTACCAATAAGTAGCGTTCATTTTGAACAACGGCGGGGTCGTCGACTACCACATAGGCAGCACCTTTTTCTAATGCTTGAGCGGCAAATTGGTTAGCATCAAAGTTGGGGCCTTTCAAAGCCACGAACATAACCCCTTGATCAATTTTGCGGGTATCGGTAGATACACCAGTACATTCTTTGTATTTTTTGTATAATTCGCTAACCGAAATCATCATTTTTGTCGTTTAGTTGTTATCAACAATTTGCCGAAGAAAAGGTTTGAAGTTTATAAATTCTCAAAATCGAGTTATAAAAACTACGCTATTTTTTATTTTATTTTGAAAAAACATGCAACCCTATTTGTATTCAAATGGGTCTTTTAGAAAAAAATTATTTTTCTTTTTTAGGTAAAAAAAAATAATACACTGATTTGTAATTGATTAAGCCTCACAAACTAAATAACTGTTATATACACATCAAGCTTCGTATTATTACAACTACGAAATAAGCAAACAAATATCGAATGAAAAAATTACTTACGCTCTATATAATTTGGTCTTCTATTCAAATTTATGCCCAAGAAATATCTTTTAAGTATAACGACCAAGTAAAAATCATTCAGAATGGTCAAACCCTCGTCAATGCCTTTGCGGGTGGTTTGAATGCTCCACAATTCTCGACTTGCCAGCTCAACAACGAAGGACCTGAAGACTTGGTGGTTTATGACAGAACAGCCCAAAAGGTTTTTACTTTTTTGGCATCCCAAAATACTGCTGGACAATATTACTGGCAATATGCCCCTCAATACGAAACGCTTTTCCCGACGTTACAAAACTGGATGTTATTAGTAGACTATGATAAAGACGGTCGCAAAGATTTATTCACTCATTCGTCTGCTGGACTAAAATTGTTTAAAAATACCACCGTAGCCGACAAGGTATCTTGGCAACTTATTGCTAATCCAGTGTATAGTATAGGTTTTTCAGGGAAAATTAATCTCAATGTAACAGCCACAGATATTCCAGCTATTACAGATATTGATAACGATGGCGATATTGATGTTTTACTCTTTGACCCATCTGGAGATTTTGTTGAGTTTCATAGAAACAATGCCGTCGAGAAATACAACGACCCTACTCGTCTCGAATTTGTAAAAATCGGTTATTGTTGGGGTGATTTCATTAAGCAGTTATGTCAAGATTTTCAATTCGGAATAGAATGTGGCGATACGCCTGCGGGAGAAAAAAGTAGCGAGCAGAGTGCTCAAAAAGTTCTACATTCTGGCAATGCTTTGCTATTGCTTGACTTAAATGGTGACAATAAAAAAGATGTGCTTTTTGGGCATATCACCTGTAATAACATTGCTGCACTAATCAATCAGGGCACGCAGCAACGTGCTTCTTTCACCTCTGCAAACTACGTATACCCCACCAATACCACGGCCATTGATTTCCCTATTTTTCCAGCGGTATATTTTGAGGATTTAGATTTTGATGGTATCAAAGATTTGGTGGCTGCCCCAAATGGCTTTGATAATGCAGAACGCCTGGTAGATTTTCAACAATCTGTATGGTTTTATAAAAATACAGGAAAAGATAATTTCCCGATTTGGAATTTTCAAGGCAAAAATTTCTTGCAGAATACTATGATAGATTTGGGAGAAAATGCCTCCCCCGTTTTAGTAGATATTGATGGCGACGGCGATAAGGATTTGATAGTTGGATACAGTGGAAATAGTACAACAACTGGCGTAAAAGCAGGTTTGGTTTTACTGGAAAATAAGGGCAATAATACATTTGAAGTAAAGGACACCGATTACTTAGGACTCGTAAAATCTATGCAATTGTTGGATGTTCGTCCCTTCGTAGCTGACATCAATGGTGATGGAGTCGATGATTTGGGCTTTAGTTCTAATTCGTCTAAAGGCATGGAAATCAGATACATCCCCAACAAGGCTGCACGTAATCAGGCTTTTAGTATCCAGTTGAGTAATGCGGTACTGCTTCCTTCCATTGCTGACTTTTTAGCTGGCGAATCTGTCACTTTTTTTGACTTTGATAAAGACGGGAAAATGGATATTTTACATGGAACCTCGCGTGGAAATATTCGTTTTATCCAAAATACTGGCACTAATCAATCACCCAAATATGTAGTACAAAATGACAACCTTGGCAAGCTCCAAACCGATTTTATTGCAGGCAATATATTTCTGACAACTGGTGATGTCAATCTTGATGGAAAAACGGATTTGCTTGTTGGGAATCGCACTGGCAATATGAGTATTTACAGAAGTTTCCAAGAGCAAAACACCAATCAATTCGTAGCAGATACTAGTCTGATATTCAACAGTTTTAGTAATAAGTCTGAAAACTTATTGATTGGAGGAAATGCCACAATTGCCATTGGAGATTTGGATAACGATTTGCTTCCTGACGTCATCATTGGTACTAATACTGGAGGATTACGAGTATTAAAAAACCTTACCAAGGTGGTCATTACTGGTACTGAGCAAGACCAAATTAGTCAGATTTATCCTAATCCTACGAATAGGTATGTCTATGTAAAAATGACCGAAAATGCACAGGCAACGCTGATTGACTTGAGCGGTCGTATTATCCAAAATACAAGAATGGTTCGTGCCAATACAGAAGAGGTCTTCGACTTGCAAGGACTACCCACAGGTATGTATTTGCTCAAAATAGAAACAGGTAAAAAGTCTCAAACCTCTAAAATCATCTTGAGAAATTAGGGCTCGTCTATGGCTTTTAGCTGGACAAAATTGAATCTCCTAGTTCAAGACTTAGTCTTGGACTTTCTTTTTTTATACAGTTTACAACTGTTTTTGTAAAATTAAGTGTCAAAGTCTAAAATTTCCTCAAAATCTGGGATGTCTCCTATTTTTGCAAAAAACCTATAACGAGCGCCCAAGGAGATTTGTACCAACTTCTCTATTTAGTCATTATATTTATTTTCTCACAAAGGGACAATAATTGAATTATTTCTATTTAATTTTGTCATAAAACATTTAATTTTAAGTTAATGCGCAAAATGAAATCTAATTTTTTAGCTTTCGGTTTTCAGCTATGGGTTTTCGGCAAAAACATAGCTAATGTTATAACAAAACCATTTAATACTCTTTGTCTTGTGCCCTAAAACACAAAACTTAAGTTTACAGGAAGAAAATAAACATTGATTAATATCATAAATGCTTTTTTTCCCTAAAAAACAAGACACCAAGCTGAATAGATGTTTTTATCTTTACAAAAAGAAAGAAAAGGTTTTTGGTCAACATAAAAGATTTCTTTTAGATACCTCCAAAAACCCTAAGTAATAAAACTATCCCAAAACGATGACGTCTATCCAACATATACTATTCAGTGCTATTGAGGCCACAGCCAATGAGAAAGAATTAGAATGGGTAAAAACTAAGGCTAATTCTGATGTAAAAGCGATTCAAATAGCCTTTGTTTCAGCGCCTAGATTTATTCACAAAGTAGCAATTCGTGTCGATGAAAAGGTGATTCATTCGGTTGTACCAGATTGGCAAATTGAGGAGTGGACTTTAGAAAGATTGGTACGTGTTTATCTACTATTACATATCCCAAACGAGCATAGTGAAGATTATGTCAAAAACATTGAAACGCTTTTTGATACCGCCGAAATCAATGAATTAGTAGCATTATATTCAGCATTACCCGTATTGTCCTATCCAGAAAAATGGCTTTTTAGAGCCACAGAGGCAGTTCGCTCCAATATGGGCGTCGTTTTCGATGCTATCGGATTTGGCAATCCTTACCCTTTTCTACATTTTTCAGAACTAGCATGGAATCAATTGGTACTAAAATGTATTTTTAATGATAAACCTATTCATTTGATTGTAGGTTTGGAAAAACGTGCCAATCGCAAACTTGCTGAAACACTTTCCGACTTTGCGCATGAGCGCTGGGCGGCCGACCGTAAAGTACCTGCGCAAGTGTGGCGCTTGGTAACCGATTTTATGAATGATACAATTTTGGCTGATTTGGATAAACTTTTTCAGTCAAATGACATCCAAAATCAAACAGCCGCAGCTCTGGTATGTTCCGAAACATCATTTCCTGGCGCTGAGAGTTTACTAGAAAATTACCCTCAATTACGAGCTTCCATACAAAAAGGACAATTGAGCTGGAAGCAATTGGAGGTTCATCAACTGTGTTATGTGTAGTGACTCAAAAGATAAGAAGGAAACGCAAGCAACTCACTAACTCACTCATTTTCAATTCACTCATTCGATTATGTGTAATAAACATTCAGAAATACAACAAAATCCTTCGCACTTCGAAGGTTCGGCAGAGGAGAAAGTAACTGCACAACACGTGCAGGCCAATTTCATGGATTATATAAAGGATATGAAGTTTTTTGACCCTCATATCCACATGACTTCACGTACGACCGACGACTACCAAGCCTTAGCCGACGCTGGTGTTGTGGCAATTATCGAACCTGCTTTTTGGTTGGGACAACCTCGTACAGGTTTGGCAACATTCAAAGATTACTTTAGCAGCTTGGTAGGTTGGGAAAGATTCCGCTCGTCACAATTTGGTATCAAACATTACTGCACGATTGGGCTTAATTCTCGCGAAGCCAACAACGAACCCTTGGCAGAACAAGTTATGGAAATTTTGCCATTGTATCTTTACAAAGAAGGCGTGGTTGGCGTTGGAGAAATCGGTTTTGATGACCAAACTCCCGCAGAAGAAAAGTATTATCGTTGGCAATTAGATTTATCCAAGGAGGCCAATCTACCCGTACAAGTGCATACCCCGCACCGCGATAAACGCAAAGGTACCGAACGCAGTATGGCTATTGCACTCGAACATGGTATTGCTCCCAACATGGTAATCATTGATCACAACAATGAGGAAACCGTAAAAAGTGTACTCGACCAAGGTTTTTATGCAGCATTTACGATTTATCCATTTACCAAAATGGGTAACGAAAGAATGGTAGAAATTGTAAAACAATATGGCTCAGAAAGAATCATGATTAATTCTGCGGCCGACTGGGGTATTAGCGACCCACTTGCCGTTGCCAAAACTGCCGCATTAATGAAAATGAAAGGAATTTCAGACCATGACATCAAGATGGTTACTTATCAAAATGCCATCGATGCATTTGCTCAAAGTGGTCAAATCAACGTGGAAGATTTTGAAAACAATACGGTTATTGACCAAAGTAAAACTTTCAATGGAAATACCATTTTGAGAGGAGGACAGCAACCTCGTATCGATAAAAATGCGATAGTGATACGATAAGTAAGAGTGATGAATTGTATTTTAGGCACAAGGCAACACGTTAATTGTTTTCAATAAGCATAAACAGGCTTTTTTCCAAAGCCCATCGCCGAAAGCCGTTACCTGAAAGCTTAAAGCACAATCTAAAATTTTGTTTTACCCGCATTAGGCTAAATAAACAAAAAGTATTTCTCACGAATTTTTGCCTAATGCCTACAGCTTATCGCCTACAGCAAATTAATGCGATTCTCTATTTTTAACTTCTTTAATAGACAAATTGAAACTTAAATATTATTTACAACTCATGCGACCGGCGAATATGATAACGGCGGTCGCAGACATTTTGGCAGGTATGAGTATTGTACACTTTGTGTTTGACACAAACTATTTTCATGTACAATCTGTTCTATACTTGTCTATATCCACCTTGGGATTATATGGTGGTGGTGTGGTGTTCAACGACGTATTTGATGCAGAATTGGATGCTATCGAACGCCCCGAACGAGCGATTCCGAGCAAAAAAGTGACTCTTACCGAGGCGAGCATTTTAGGCAGTATTTTGTTACTAATCGGAGTAATTAGTGCCTATTTACAAAGCCCTTTAAGTGCCATCTTTGCGATAATAACCGCTGTTGCAGCCTTAGTTTATGACAAATGGGGAAAACATCATTCATTTTTAGGTCCTATCAACATGGGATTATGCAGAGGTTTTAACTTATTGCTTGGTATGAGTGTCATGCCCGAAGAATGGCAAAATTACCAATATTTAGCCCTTATTCCTGTTATATATATTGCAGCAATTACCATGGTGAGCCGCGGCGAAGTACATGGAGGTAGTAAAAATATTCTATATTTTGCAGCACTTTTGTATCTGTTGGTAAGTTCGGCTCAGTTGTATGTTTCTTTTACGAGAGGAACGCTTTGGTTGACAACCATTTTGGTGGCTATCCATCTTTATTTGATTGGAAAACCCCTATTCAAAGCTATTCAACATCCAATAGGACCCAATATCGGAAAAGCTGTTAAAGCAGGTGTATTGTCCTTAATTATTATGGATGCTGCTTGGGTGAGTTTATCAGGAAATATTGTTCAGACCTTAATGGTTGTATTGCTTTTACCGTTATCAATGCGTTTGGCAAAAATGTTTGCAGTAACGTAAAATGAGTTGTGAATTGTGAATGATGAATTGTGAGTACAAATTTATGATTACTAATATCTTAACTCATCAATAGTCAGCTATCGTATTAGGTAGAAAAGCTTCTATGAATTCATAAGAAATATTTATGCCGAAAAGCCCATAGCTGAAAGCCGAATGCCAAATAATTGAATTTAATTCACAATTCATAACTAAAAAATCACCACATGTTAATTGTATGACTTAGCGCCCGACAATATTCTTTGGCACTAAATGACTTAAAATCTTAATTCAATGTCAGTTATTCAGCAATCTTTTCAGGTACATTTTTCTTATAATATCCAATTTACTAAAAACTTATTTGCGCCTGAAAACTCCTTATTCATAGATTTTCTCCGTAATTACGGCAGTCCAACCTTCAAAAAGAAAATACTTTTTCTCATTGACGAAGGCGTTGCCGAGGCACATCCTTACTTGCAAGATGCTATTCGTAAGTATTTTGCAACGCAAGATGCCATTGAACTTGCTTCAGATATTCTGGTATTGCCGGGAGGAGAAATCGTCAAAAATCAACCAAGCTATTTCGACAAAGCTCTCGAAGCGATTGATACTTATGGTATCGACCGTCATTCGTTTGTGGCTGCCATTGGTGGTGGTGCGTTTTTGGACATGACGGGCTACGCTTCGGCGGTGGCGCATCGTGGGGTCAAGCATATCCGCATACCAACGACGGTTTTGTCACAGAATGATTCGGGTGTTGGGGTAAAAAATGGGATTAACTATATCGGAAAAAAGAACTTCTTAGGCACATTTGCTCCCCCTGTAGCAGTGTTCAACGATAGTAATTTCTTGACAACCCTCAACGACCGTGATTGGCGTTCGGGCATTGCAGAAGCCGTTAAAGTAGCCTTAATCAAGGATTTGACGTTTTTCACATGGCTCGAAGATCATGCTTTTGCTTTGGCAAATCGTGATGAAGACGCCATGTACCAGCATATTTTCCGTTGTGCCGAATTGCACGTTCAGCATATCTCTAGTGGCGACCCATTTGAAAGTGGCTCAGCAAGACCTTTGGATTTTGGGCATTGGGCTGCACATAAGTTAGAATATCTTACCAATTTCAGTATTCGTCACGGCGAAGCTGTTGCGATTGGTATTGCCTTGGATTCGGTGTATTCGCATCTCAAAGGTGATTTAACCGAAAATGATTTACAAAGAATCATTACACTTTTACAAAATTTAGGCTTTGAGCTATATCACCCTGCTTTAGCAGAAAATGATAAAATCAATCTTTGGAAAGGCTTAAATGAATTTAGGGAACATCTTGGTGGTCAACTAACTATTACTCTTTTAAAAGCATTAGGCAAAGGCGAGGAAGTTCACGAGATAGATTTTGAATTAGTAAAACAAGCCGTAGATTATCTGGCTTCGAAGGTTTGTGTATTTTAAGGCTTTTACGAAATTAACAATAAACTAGCATGAAAACTCCCAATGGTCATTTGACTTATTGTAGCAATATCCATACAGGTGAAGATTGGCAACATCATTTTTCAGTACTTCAAAATAGTATTCCAGTAATCAAACAACAAGTGAGTCCCAACCAGCCGATGGGAATTGGCTTGCGTTTGGCCAATCAGGCGAGTATTGATTTAAGTCAAAAAGATCATCTTGAAACTTTCAAAAATTGGCTATCTGAGCAAAATTGTTATGTATTTACGATGAATGGATTTCCTTATGGAGATTTTCATGAGGCTGTAGTAAAAGACCAAGTTCATGCACCCGATTGGACTACCAGCAATCGTCGTGATTATACCATCCGAATGTTTGAAATATTGGCAGACATTTTACCAACCGATATGCAAGAAGGTGGTATTTCGACCTCGCCTCTCTCCTATCGTTATTGGTGGAAAACGCCTCAAAAACTAGCTGAAGCTATTGCTATTTCGACGACACATATTTTACAAGTAGTTGAAAAACTGGCTGAAATTCAGCAAACGACGGGCAAAATATTACACTTGGATATAGAACCAGAACCAGATGGTATCTTAGAAAATTCGGCTGAGTTCATCGACTGGTATCAACATATATTACTGCCAACAGCCAAAGAACATTTTAAAGATAAGAACCTGACAGACAAACAAATAGAAGACCTTATTCATACGCATGTCCAACTATGCTATGATATTTGCCATTTTGCAGTAAGCTACGAAAAGCCTGAAGCGGCTTTGGCAAAACTAGCGGAATTAGGGATTAAAATTGGCAAGTTTCAGGTTAGTTCAGCGATTCGAGTTGTATTTGATGAGCAAAAAGTGGAAAAACTCGCAGCTTTGGCACAATACAACGAACCTACCTATTTGCACCAAGTTGTTGCTTTAAAGGAAGATGGAAGTTTTGAAAAGTTCACTGACCTTGGCGATGCCTTAACCGCTGCTCAAACAGTGTCGTATCAAGAATGGCGAGTACATTTCCACGTCCCTTTGTTTATCGAACATTACGGACTTTTGTCATCAACCAGAAACGATATTGTTGAAACATTGGCTTTGCATAAACAAAAGCCTGCCACCAATCATCTCGAAATCGAAACATATACATGGGGCGTTTTGCCCGCAGAAGTGCAGGCGCCATTAAATGACTCTATTGTTCGAGAAATCGCCTGGGTAAAAACCTTGGTTTAGCCCTAAATTCATTGCTCCCAATTTTTTAGAAATATGAAAAAAACTGTTGTTATTGATATAGTTGGGCTTAGCACCAGCGTAATTGGTGAACATACACCATTTTTGAAAAAGTATTTTGAAGATCATCATTTTACCCATATCAAACCTGTACTTCCTGCGGTAACTACCACAGCACAAAGTACTTATGTAACAGGCAAATTCCCTACAGAACATGGAATCGTAGGTAATGGTTGGTATGATCGTACTGAATCTGAGGTAAAGTTTTGGAAACAGTCTAATAAGTTGGTACAGTCGGAAAAAATCTGGGACGCTGCCAAAAAATTAGACCCCAACTTTACTTGCTCAAAGATGTTTTGGTGGTATAATATGTATTCAACTGCCGATTATTCAGTAACACCAAGACCTCAATATCATGCTGATGGTGTAAAAGCACCCGACTGTTATTCGCATCCTTCAAGTTTGAGAGATGAGCTACAAGCTGAACTTGGAACATTTCCACTTTTCAACTTTTGGGGTCCCAATGCCAACCTTAAATCTTCGAAATGGATAGCCGATGCTTCTGTTTGGGTAGACAAAAAACATGACCCTACGTTGACCTTAATCTACCTCCCACATTTGGATTATTGTTTACAAAAATATGGGGTTGATTTCACGAAAATTCATAAAGAATTGGATGAAGTAGATAAGTTGGTGGAAGATTTAGTGACGCATTATCGCCAAAAAGATTGTAATATCATTTTACTTTCTGAATATGGTATCAATACGGTCAACAATCCAATCCATATCAATCGTATTTTAAGAGAAAATAACTTAATCAATGTACGTGTAGAAAAAGGGTTAGAACTATTGGATGCGGGCGCTTCAAAAGCTTTTGCCACCGCCGATCACCAAATAGCACACGTGTATGTCAACGACAAAACACAGCTTGAAAAGGTAAGAACAATCTTAAATAATATTGCTGGTGTAGCCTTAGTTTTAGACGAAAATACCAAAAAAGATTACCACCTTGACCATGAGCGTTCAGGCGATTTTGTCTTAATGGCCGACGCAGATAGCTGGTTTACCTATTACTATTGGTTCGACGATGCCGTTGCACCTGACTATGCCCGTTTGGTAGATATTCATCGCAAACCGGGCTATGACCCAGTTGAGATGTTTATGAATCCCAAAAATCCTTTGATTAAGTTACGAGCTGCTTATAAACTTGCGCGTAAATTACTTGGATTCAGATACTTGATGGATGTTATTCCATTAGATGCCACACTGGTAAAAGGCTCGCATGGTGGTATCAATATTGGTAAAGAATATTATCCAATCCTTGTAACAGACAAAGCAATCGACAAAAAGGAAATCGATGCTACTGAAGTTTATCAAGTCATTTGGGAACATTTGGTAAACTAATAAAATCTTACTGAGCGATTGAAAAACAATACAATCGCTCAGTAAAATCATTTAAAACTACTGATTTGTCACCTCAATAAACTCTACATTTACACCAGTGTAGTACAAAGTTGTAGTAGCTTCAAAGCCCGAGTCGGTACCAATCATCAACCATAATTGTCCTTGAGCGTCGGTTTTACCTGTAAATGTTCCCGAACGTTTAACCAAGGTATATTGATTTTTGTCGGTTCCATTCGCTACATTTCCCATTACTTTCATGTCTTTGCCGTCCGCAGCTTGTGAAATTTTTCCTACATTTTTGATTCTGTAATAGCCGTTATCAACCTCTTTTTTCGGTTCGATACCACTGAATCCAGCTCCAAAATACACACTTTCGCCTGGCGAACCACCGACTCCCATCATACCATTGGGTACATTACTTGCAAATTCTACTTCAAATTTGGCATTGTAAGTTTGGTTAGGTTTCAGGCCTGTTACTTTCTTTTTCAAGAACATAAATAAATCATCGCTGTGATTATTACCTGAAATTCTTAGCGCTTTTTTAGCTGTGTCCAAAGGTGCAGGAAGTTTGGCATGGTTGTAACTTAGCTCATAAAATACAGAATCTGATTTGGGATAATCCGCAAAATCACCTATCCAACCTTGGGTACTCGTAGTAAATTTATCGGATAAAATAAACTGTTTGGGGAAGTTATCCTGATCCGAACAAGACATTAATGTAGCAGCAATTGACAAACTTAAAAGGTATTTTTTCATAATGTTGTGTTGATTTGTTTTGCTTTAATGAGTCTTTAAAAACACAACTTGGTTGGAAAAAATAATTCGGAAGATGCAAAAAACTTTTTAAAAATCTGACTATCAACTATATAAAATGACAAATTTTATATAAAAAAAAGGCTTTAGAGAAAAAATATTAAATTCCTTTAAAAAACTGAGTGAAGCGTTTTTTTTTATTTTTTATTTTTCTAATTTTATAGAATATTGTCTTATATAAATAGCTACAACACATCAAAACACCATTCTCCTCCCTGAAAACTGCGAATATTTTGAACTTTTTATTTTAAAATCATGAACGCTAGTCATTCTATCATTTGGCCAGAATGCTGACAGATGAGTTAATGGCGAAATTTGAAAAATTTACCCAAGTAAAGCCTAAAAAAGCCAGAAGTATCCAAAACCCATTAAATCAATTAATTTCATATTGCTTTTTTTTAAAAAAAGTTTCTCTCTAATTAAAATTCACTAACCATTATGACACCTAAGTTTGACAATTTGCATCGCTTCGAGCATTTGAGTCCTGCTCTCAAAGCATCTTTGGAACAAAGAGCAATAGCACAGATGAAAAAGTATCAAGTGTTATTTAAAACCATGAAAGTAACTGACCGTGAAATGATTATCCAAACGAGTCAACTTCAAAAAGATGAAGATGAAACGAACGCAAAGGAATATCTATTAAAAATCACGGAAGAAGTATTCACCCCATTTTTGTATGGTCGGAAATTACGAGTTGGCATAAAACTGTTTATTCCCACCACAACTGATGTCGTAGATGCCCAGTGGATATTAGACAAAATGGCGCAGCAAAAACTCAAATTTGAAGATTTGGAACGTATACTTGGGATTGAAAAGTATACACTGTCGGTCTATACCTCAGGAAAGTACAAATTGAATCGTGCAGAGAAAGGTATGTTTTTCTATTTTTTCACTTATCGTAATCTTGTTTCTCAAATTCGAACAAGTATCAAAAAACGTGAAAAAGCAGCAGTAACAGATAATGTGGCTCCGGCGGGAATCGAACCCGCATCTAACGTTTAGGAAACGCCTATTCTATCCATTGAACTACAGTGCCAAGTGAACCATCGGGTGGTTCACAGAATACAAAATTACTTAAAAATTTAGGTAATAAAAATAGCAATTATTTTACCTAAAATACAATTTCTACGACCAGCTTTCACTACTTTCTGAGTAGGTATTGTCAGGTGTGAGCCAGTTAGGGAAAATCTGAAAATGTTTATTTTTGACCAAATTAAGTACAATTTCTCGCAATTCATCCAGATTTTCCTTCTGCTCCGCCGAAATAAATACAGCCATGGGCTGTGGTGTATGTAGGTATGATTTCTTCAAAAACTCTGTTACTTTCTGAATTCTTGAAGCTTGGTCTTTGGGTTCCTCTTCCCAAACATTTTCCCCGTGGACTACTTCCCAATCTTCTTGGTCTTTTTCAATAGTCATAGGATTGACCTCAAATTTATCAATTTTATTAAAAACCAAAATAGTAGGTTTATCTGCTGCTCCAATTTCAGTGAGCGTATCGTTGACAATCCCTATCTGCTCTTCATAATTTGGATGTGAAATATCCACTACATGTAATAAGATATCAGCTTCTCGAACCTCGTCTAGGGTTGATTTAAAGGATTCGATGAGCATGGTAGGCAATTTACGAATAAATCCTACGGTATCAGAAAGCAAAAAGGGGATAGAATCAATAGTAACTTTTCGAACGGTCGAGTCAACAGTCGCAAACAATTTGTTTTCTGCAAAAACATCGGCTTTTGCCAAACGTCGCATCAAAGTAGATTTTCCTACGTTGGTATAACCCACTAGCGAAACACGCACCATCCTATCACGATTTTTGCGTTGAGTAAGCGCTTGTTTATCAATTTGGCGTAATTTTTCTTTCAAAAATGCAATACGGTCATTCGCAATACGTCGGTCGGTTTCAAGCTCCTTTTCCCCCGGACCACGCATACCTACCCCACCACGCTGCTTTGATAAGTGAGTCCACATGCGCGTCAATCGAGGAAGAATATACTGCTGTTGCGCTAACTCTACTTGTGTACGAGCCTGTACAGTTTGGGCACGCATCGCAAAAATATTTAGGATTAACAAACTACGGTCCAACACTTTTACTTGCTTTTGAAACTGAGCAAACTCGGCCTCAATATTACGAATTTGTATAGGCGAAAGTTCATCGTCGAAGATAATCATATCTACGTCGTTGTCAATCACATACATGAGTATATCTTGCATACGCCCCTTCCCTACATAGGTACGATTATCAGGGCGTTCGAGTTTTTGAGTAAAAGTGTAAAGGGTTTCAATACCCGAGGTATCTGCCAAAAATGCTAATTCATCCAAATATTCTTTGGTTTGAATGGCATTTTGTTTTTGTGTTTGAACGGCAACCAAAACCGCCGTTTCTTTTTCTTTATAAGTACTATGCATAAAGCTTATTAATCAAATTTAATTTTCAAGAGAATATGAGCCCTATCATAAAATCATTGATTTTTAAGGCTAAATCTTCTCAGAACGTGTGAAAAACGGCATAAGGTTTGCAAAAACCCAAAGGCCTAAAAAATTATTTTACATTTACTGGATTTTTATATCATGTTAATTTCTGTATTTTATGATATAAAATCGAACCACAAAGATACTGCTTTATCGTTAGAATTGTCATGTAAAAATAAAAGGTATTACTGCCCTTTTCTATTCTGATTGCTGCTCCAAGGTATGTTGATAAGGCGCAATAATTAAGTGATTTTCTTTGCAAATAGTTAAGGTATGACCAAATTTTTGGGCAATTTCAACTATTTCTTGAGGCTTCAAACTACCTTTTTGAAATAAAACCTTCGACAGCGCCACTAAATAGTCCTTGTTTTGAACTAAAAGCTCATAAGTTTGTTGCTCCAAACTTTTCATCATTTTCTCAATCGACCAATCGGTTACAGTCATATCCATACTGTATTCTGCGGAGCTCATATAATAAGAGGAGAAATTACGATCAAAACCAAATTTTCGAATATATTCCATCACTAACCCTGCCGCATCTTCTCGGTCGAAGCTTTGCGCGATTGTAACGTTTTCTTCTCCAAAAATTATCGACTCGGCCAAACCTCCTGCTAAATAAATTTTGATTTTTTTCAACACATTTTGCTCTGACATGTGTATCTGATGAGGAAATGAAAATCCCCCTGCATACGACGACGCTACCCTCGACTTTAACTGTAATGGTGCTACCCCCAATAACAAAGAATATGCCACAGCATGACCAGATTCGTGCACAGAGATATTGGCAATCATGTCTGGCAAATTGTTTTGACGAATCAAATCTACTTTTCCTATGTAGGGAATACGCTTCTCGGAGCTCTCGCCCCAAGTAGCAATTAGCTCCTTTTCAACAAAATTATAATCCAAAGTAATTTCTTCGGCACTTTCAACTAATGCTTCAAAAATAACACTGGATAAGTTAGACTCGACCACATCTACCATACTCGAAAATACAGGACGAACTCCTTGAACAGGGAATACCCCATTTTGATAAACTAGTTGTTTAACAGCATCAGTTACGGTTGTTCTCAAACCAAAATGCTCAATGTTTCTTTCTTGAATTTTACGAACTTCTAAATCAATAAGGGCATTAAAATCCTGCTTTTTGAGTGAACGATAAATCAAGTGAATATTACCAAAACGAGCCACCTGTTCTGGTTTGAACTTTCTCGACAACGCCTTTTTGATATCTATAATGGTAATTTTTTCGGTAAAAGCCCTAAAAATATCTGCATCTACATCCGTTTCGCCTGCTTCGTCGGCCATGGTATAAGCTTCGTCGAGATTACCACTAATGATGATTAAGGTCTTGGCATGATTAATAGGTTCAAAAACAATCTTTTTATCTCGTTTTTGCTGCATAATTTTCAACATGTCCTCTTCCTTCATTTCTGCAATTTCATGTACAGACTCGTTGAGTACAAAGGTTTTTTTCAAATTATACGCTTCCCACAATCCAACCAAATCATCGTCTTCGTCGGAGGTGTCATCATCTACAGGTTTATTCTTACGTTTTTGACGCTGCGCCGACGAGTGCATATAGCGCTGCATATATTCATCAATAGACTCTTTGTTATCTTTTTTAGAAAGACGTCCATCCGACAAGAGCTCCCAAAAATCCTGAGAACGAGTATTGGTAACTACTTTTCCTTCAGGATCAATCGTGTAAAAACGTTGAATTTCATCAAATAACACAATGGCGGGATTTCCGTCATTGATACAATTACTCTCAAAAATAGAGGCTACTGAGGTGTACCAATAGTTTTCGCCATGTGATAACTCAACCTCTACAAATCTATCTTGATATTCAAGTTTTGAAACTAAACGGCGAATCAAATCGGTTTTTCCGACGCCCGTCATTCCCCAAAGATTTACCACAATAGGTCGAACCAATACGTCTGGCATCAAATACCAGATTTGGATATAGTTGATTAATTCGTCGATGATGTAGTCAATACCGATAAATTCGGCTTTCAGCTCTTCTTTGATAGCCTCTAGGCGACGCTTTTTGATATTTATTTCCTCTAGGTTTATTTCAACCTTCTGTTCTGTGCTCATAAATTTTATGGTTATTTATGTGGAGGGAAAACTAAGTCTTTGGGCATCGTATTCATTTCATGCTAAAGAATGAACGAATTGGGCAATGAAACTCAGAACAGGTTCTGAATATAGAACAATTGCTAAAACAAAAAGATTGAAATTTTACAATGACTAAGTTCCCTAAAATAATATGTATTGAATCAAAAACCAATGGATGCTGTCATAAATACGTCTATCCAGTTGACAGATTCTAAAATGAGGTAAAGGTTCAAAATACCTTTACTAAGAGAAGAAATTAGGAGAAAAATACAGGAACTTCATGACTTTACCCAATGGGTGTTTTTATTTTTTTGCAAAGGTACTGCTTTTTTATTTATACTAAAATAGTTAAGTAGATTTTATTAGGAGGAAATAGTATTGAGTGAATTGAGATTGAGTGATTTAGTGATTAAATCTACCTACCACCAGTAGAGATGCAATGCTTTGCGTCTTAGGTTGAGTAAAATCTAGCATAGTAGCATCAAAAAGGCGGTCGAAAATTATTTTTCGACCGCCTTTTATTATAAAATGTTTTAATACCTAGACATTAGGTCAAAAAGTATGTATCATTTCATTTGAAATATTCTTTAACTTTCCGCTTATGGCATATTGCTTAAAATTATTTCAAGGTAGCAATCAATTTCTCGTTCAATGCTACATAATCATCATTTTTAGCTTCTTTGGCCAATGCAATAGACTGGTTTGCAGCTGTCACAGCAGCAGCTTTGTCACCCATTTTAGCTAAGATTTTTGCTTTTAAATGTACCATCCAAAATGCTTTTGGACTGTTTTCGATAGCCTTGTTTGTCCAAGCTAATGCTTGCTTCAAATCTTTTCCAGCTTCAAAATAATAGCTAGCCGCTTGGAAATATGGACGATTATCCACGTTCATTGCAGTCTCAATTGACTTAGAAATTTTAGCATCGATATCTGCCACTACAGGAATATTGATTTGAGTTTTTTCCCAAGAAACCTGAATATCGGCCGTCGAAGCAGTTACATTACCCAATTGAATCGTGAAAGTCTCAACTGATGAAGGCAATGCTACTGGTTTTACTTTGAAACGAGCAACATCTTCTTCTTTTTTGTAACCATCGATACCCCAGTTATTCAAACCCTTGTTAAAAATCACTTCCCATTCGTCTTTGTTTGGAACAGTGTAAAGCACATAAGTACCCGCTTTTACCGCTACGCCGCCTACCGTTACGTCTTCGCCGAAAGTCACTTTAGTGGCTGCATTAGCGCCTGTTCTCCATAATTTACCATAAGGAGCCAAATCACCAAATACAGTTCTACCCTTCATATTTGGTCGCGAATAGTTTACTTCAATAGAAGATAAAGCAAAATCTTGTTTGATGGTTTGGGTTGGGCTTGGCGCTGGAGTTTTGATACCTTGTGCTTGAGCAGTCATAATAGCTGCAACTGCCACAAATGTTAATAAAATCTTTTTCATGTTATTGTTTAAATTGGAGAATTGTTTGAAGACTATTCAATCATTTTGAACAGGCAAAAGTACAATATAGTTTCACCCGATGGCATAATATGCCGACAAGAAGATACAAAAATTCGACCAATGGCCTTAATTATAGCCCTATCAGCAATTACAATTGTACAGGTAAGTGCTTGATAACAGAGCCCACCATCCAATGTACACTAACGTCGTAAGCTGTCATCAAATTAATAACCTTTTTATCTTTAAGCTCCATTTTTTGAATAATTTCAGCGGTTTTATATCCCTGATTATACCAATAGCACACTTGCTCTGTAAACGACTCAAAGTAACTGAGTTTACGTTCTAAGGCTTTGCGGCCAAACTGTATTTGGGGATTATGTGCACAAAAAACTTTCTCAAAATCTTCTTGTAAAACTCTTTTGAGCGATTCTATCTGTTGCCAAATATTTTCGCCTTTCCGAAATACCTTAATCCGCTGACTCACAAACAGGTCTCCTGAAAAAAGCCATCCTTCGTTTTTCTCTAAAAAGACATGATGGTCTTCGGTATGCCCAGGCGTAAAAATTGGCGTAAGCGAAAATTGATTCGTGTGTATACAATCGGGAAAATTTTCAATCGGAATATTTTGTGGACGAATTTTTCCAAAAAAATACTTTTCATAAAGCATAATATCAAAGCCTTGACTAACCTTTTGGGCTGTTAGCGGGTCGGCATAAATCACAGGACTAAATTGATTATAGAGTGTAGCGACGTTGCCTATGTGATCTTCGTGCCAATGCGTAAGTACGATTTTTTGTAAAGGAAGTTGTTTAAATAAAGATACAATTGTTTGACGGCAATTGTGTTGCCCTGTATCAATCAAAAGCTCATCTAGGTAGTAAACATAGACCGTAAAAGTAGGCAAGCCAGGCCAGTGATACCCAAGCTCAAAAGCTTTGACAGGGCCAAATTGTTTAATTTTGAGGTGTTGCATAATCGTTCAGAATCCTATTTGCTTCGTTGGTCGAAAAGTTTGGATGAAAACTTAAATATAGTATTTTACGACGATAAAATTCTATTAAATTTTGACTTGTCTTTCCTTTAAAGTTCATCTATGAATAAAGGTTTGACTAGCAGTACCTAAGATTAAAACAGCTGAATAGCAATTAGTTATTTAGTATTAGTTGCGTACCAAGGATTCTAAAAATGTCTATTTTGGCTATTGGAAGTATAAGCTTCTGGATTTTGTAAAAAAGATATTTTAATGTATTTCCGAAATCAAAAATCTCAAATCTACAATTGTTGGAAACCCTCGGTACAGTTCTAATGTAGTATAAAGAAGCGTTTTTACTTTTATGCAGTTTCGAATTATGTTAACAATTGTACATTCATATCATTTTTTGTATCAGGTAAAGATTAGCATCTTCCTAAATAGCATATTTTCTTGACGTCAAAACTAAACTTAAATATTTCAACTCTCTATGCAAAGAAGACTTTTTCTCCAACATTCAGCCTTTTTGCTGACAAGCCTTGGTCTTAGTTCGTACAAATCGCCATTCGACACACCATATAAAATCAAAGAACTTCGCAACGGTGTCGGTGTATTTACCGAACGTGGAGGTACGATTGCGTTTGCTTCTACCAACAAAGGTATCGCCATAGTGGACTCACAGTTTCCTGAGCAGTCCAATCACTTGATAGAAGCCCTCAAAGGGATGTCAGAAAATCCCATAAAATTACTTTTCAATACCCATCACCATGGCGATCATTCAAGTGGTAATATAGCTTATAAAGGAATTGTAGAACATGTAATTGCCCATGAAAACTCTTTAAAAAATCAAAAAGCTGTTGCTGAAAAGCAAAACACAGTAGAAAAACAGCTTTTCCCAGATATAACTTACCAAGATACCCACTTAGAGAAATTAGGAAAAGAGCGTATCAAACTACATTATTTCGGTGCGGGTCATACCAATGGAGACTCTATCATTCATTTTGAACGTGCCAATGTCGCACACTGCGGTGATTTGGTATTCAACCGCCGCTTTCCGGTAGTAGACCGCAATGCGGGTGCCAATATGAATTCTTGGATTAATGTTTTGGACAAAATCAATGCTACTTTTGATAAGGATACCATTTTTGTCTTTGGACATGCGTTTGATCCTGAGAAAATTACGGGTGCTCATGAAGATATAAAGGCATTCAAAAATTATTTGGAACAGCTATTGGGTTATGTGTCGCAAGAAATAAAAGCGGGAAAAAGCAAGGAAGAAATTCTCAAAACTACGGCTATCCCTAATGCCCCAGAATGGAAAGGCGATGGAATCCAAAGAAGTTTGACGGCTGCCTACGATGAATTGACCAGTAAATAGACTATTTTGAAAAGTTAAACAAACAAAATAGCTATTTTCTTGTTAAAAAAATAACTGCCACTTAGCTTTGGGTCAGACTAATAATCAACGAATTTTCATGAAAAACATAGCCTATATTCTTCTTGTCATTATCATACTAGCCACTGTAGCCTTAATTACATGGGGCGCTATAGCACTACTTGATTCGACCAATGGATTCAATGAAAAAACCTTTTTCATTCTTCTTATTGGAGGAATTATCTCTGTTGGTTTGATTGGACGAGTGGTAATTGTCTTTAAAGATTCCAGAAAATGATGATTTCAAATTTTTAGAGGTAAGAACTGAACATAAAAAAAGACCTATCTTTCGAAAGGTCTTTTTTTGTGTTCTTTTTTTAACAAGATTAAGCTGAAGCTAATGCTTCGGCACCACCAACGATTTCGAGGATTTCCTTCGTAATCGCAGCTTGACGAGAACGGTTGTAAACGAGTTTCAACTCTTTCAACAACTCGCCTGCGTTTTCGGTAGCCTTATCCATTGCAGTCATACGAGCACCGTGTTCAGAAGCATTTGATTCTAAAACAGCCTTATACACTTGCAATTTCAACGCTTTAGGAATCAATTCGCTGATAATTTCCTCTTCTGATGGTTCGAAGATATAATCAACTGTTGAAGCTTTAACGTTACTATCTTGTTTATCAACTAATGGCAACATTTGTTCTGTTCTCAAGATTTGAGTTGCCACGTTTTTGAATTCATTGAAAATAACTTCTACCACATCGTATTTTTCGGCAACGAATCCATCCATAGCAAATTCTGCTGCTTGGCGAACTGAAGCGAAAGACAATTTAGAGAAGATATGAACAAATTTTTCGTTTACTTTAAAACCACGACGAGTCAAGTATTCAGCACCCTTTTTACCCAAAGCCAAAATCTCAACATTGCCTGCGGCATTTTGACTAGCGTATTTTTCAGAGATAAGGTTTACAGCAGCCTTACCAATGTTGGCGTTGAATGCTCCACAAAGACCACGGTCAGAAGTAACAACAATCACTAGCACTTTTTGAATATCGCGAGTGATTGTGTAAGGGTTCGATTGAGCACCTTCTGCATTAGCCGAAACAGTTGCAATCATTTCGGTTAACTTCTGCGAATAAGGGCGCATTTGAACAATAGCATCAGTTGCACGGCGAAGTTTAGCCGCCGAAACCATTTTCATGGCTTTAGTAATCTGCTGAGTAGAGTTTACTGACACTATTCGGTTACGGACTTCTTTTAATGAAGGCATCTTTTGCTAATGTTTGAAACAGTGAATGATAGAAATGAAATATTTGATGTATTCAAAATCGTTATTTATTACTAATGTATCTGTTATTTGTAAGGACTCAGAAAGTTTACATTAAAGAATATCAAGTCAAATAATGATTTCGTGCTAGGTAATCAGTCTCAATTTTGCGAAGCTTTTGTGATGATTTCTCATTCACAATTCACAATTTGCTAATTGATTAATTACTGTAAAAGAGAGAGTAGCGTACTACCCTCTCCTACATTCAAATATTATCCTTGGTATTTAACTGCCACTTCTTTCGCCACTTTCTTCAATACATCAGTCAAAGAATCGTCGAATTTACCTGCTTTCAAAGCATCCATAGTAGATTTTTGAGTAGCATGCATAACTGTAACGAAATCCTTCTCGAACTCACGTACTTTAGATACCGCAACTGTGTCGATTAAACCGTTTGTAGAAACATAAATCATAGCGATTTGGTCTTCTACACGTTGAGGGCTACCGTTAGGTTGCTTCAACATTTCGAGGTTACGACGACCACGTTCGATAGTCAATTTAGTAGCAGCATCCAAGTCAGAACCAAATTTAGCGAAAGCTTCCAATTCACGGAATTGCGCTTGGTCCAATTTTAAGGTACCAGCTACTTTCTTCATTGATTTGATTTGGGCGTTACCACCTACACGAGATACAGAGATACCTACGTTGATAGCTGGACGGATACCTGCGTTAAACAAGTTAGTTTCCAAGAAGATCTGACCGTCGGTAATAGAGATTACGTTAGTCGGGATATAAGCAGAAACGTCACCCGCTTGAGTTTCGATAATTGGAAGAGCCGTTAATGAACCACCACCTTTTACGATTCCTTTGATAGACTCAGGAAGGTCGTTCATATTTTTTGCGATTTCGTCAGATGCGTTGATTTTGGCAGCGCGCTCCAACAAACGGCTATGTAAATAGAATACGTCACCAGGGTAAGCTTCACGACCTGGAGGACGACGAAGAAGCAATGAAACTTCACGGTAAGCAACCGCTTGCTTAGACAAATCGTCATACACTACTAATGCTGGACGACCTGTATCGCGGAAGAATTCACCAATAGCAGCACCTGTAAATGGAGCAAAGAACTGCATTGGAGCTGGGTCGGCAGAACCAGCCGCTACGATTACTGTGTAATCCATAGCACCTGCTTTGCGAAGAGCTTGCTCAACTTGTTTGATAGTTGAAGCTTTCTGACCACAAGCTACATAGATACAGAACACTGGTTGACCTGCATCGTAGAATTCTTTTTGGTTGATAATTGTGTCAATACAAACAGTTGTTTTACCTGTCTGACGGTCACCAATAACTAACTCACGTTGACCACGACCTACTGGAATCATCGCATCGATTGCTTTGATACCTGATTGAAGAGGTTCTGTTACTGGTTGACGATAAATTACCCCTGGAGCTTTACGCTCAAGTGGCATATCGTATAATTGTCCTGCGATTGGACCGTTGCCGTCAATTGGCTCGCCAAGTGTGTTCACGACACGACCTAAGATACCGTCACCTACTTTGATAGAGGCGATTTCGTCTGTACGTTTTACGGTGTCACCTTCTTTGATTTCAGATGATTCACCCAATAATACCGCACCTACGTTGTCTTCTTCGAGGTTAAGGGCTAGGGCTTTCAAGCCGTTTTCAAATACGAGCAACTCACCCGCTTGTACTTTCGATAGTCCATAAATACGAGCTACACCATCACCGATTTGTAGCACGGTACCTACTTCTTGGAGTTCAGCCTCTGACTTAGATCCTGAAAGTTGTTCTCTCAAGATGGCTGACACTTCATCTGGTCTGACTGATGCCATTTCTTTATAGTTGGATTTGTGATTTTGGAATTCGATTTGAGAGGTTATTCGTTGGATGCAAGTCCTTTACAAGATAAGGAAAGAGATTTTTTTCGCTTTACTTGGAAGGTGTGCATTACATCTTAAACTTACTAACTCTTTTCGGGTGCAAAATTAGGGAAGAAATTTCACAATTCCACGACAATCTAATTTTTTTCGTGCTAAACGTTATACTTTTTTGAGAGTGGCATTTTTGTCCAAGTATCTAATTTCGCTTCAAAACCTATCCCTTACAACGCTTTTTTTGACGTTAATCTTAATTTATTCTCATTTTCAGAGAAGATTTTCTGAAATATTGTCTAATCCTTGTAGCATCTTCGTGTATTACCCTAAAATGGATAAAACAAAGATTTTTGCACTAAAGCATCTATCAACACAATATTATTCCATGACAAACGAAGTTTTACCAAATATTTAACTAAATACATTTAGCAAATTTTCGCTAATTCCAAGTCAAATTTATTCTTGGGATTGTACTAATTACTTGATTGAATTGGGGTTAACTTATCACCCAATATATTTTAAATCAAAACTCCATTTTCATCTTTCAAGATACATAAGCAAGAATACTACTGTAAATACCCTAATTAATTTCATTTTGTGAGCTAAAGGTAGGTTACACAATGAATATTCGCATCTTTGTTTTGAATTTTTCTAAACTCTTAAAGCGCTGGTTTATAGACATAACATCATGGATAAATCTACATCAAACATTTTATGTATCATCGCAATTATTAGCCTTTACTCTTGTAACCAAAAACAAAAAGCAGTATCCCAAAAAGAAAATAGCTTTTACTTGATTAAGCAAGAACTTGGCAAATCTGATACTCTCTGGCTAAATCATATTCCTGATGTTTCAGAAAAAATGATTTTAGTAGATTCTTTTGCCTATCCTATCCACCAACAAACTATTCAAATTTTAAAGTTTACCAATCCTGATGCAAGGACAGACGGCCAAGTAGAGGCTTACTATGAAAAATCTTTAGGAATTTTTTTGGTGAGAAGTAAAAATTGGCATTTAAAATATCAATTGAAGTCTACGGATGATTCGGTTGAGGCTTGCATTGATAAAATTCAGCATTTGGATTTCGTCAAATAGTCTACAGATATTCATCTCAAATTTTAATGGGCTTCGGATTTAAACTATCTATTCTGTTATTAACTAGTGTAATTTTAATGATTAAAAGGTTATCAATGAGAAAATACGTCGGGAAAAATCATTTGAAATACATCAATTCAATTTAACATGAACCTCTCACACATTTCAAATAAAATTTACCCTCTTCCTGAAGCTTCTATGCAAAAGCTGGAAGGGCATATTTCTGAGCTTAGTTTCCCGAAAGGTCATATTCTACTGCGAGCCAATAAAGTGGAAAATAGTATTTATTTTATCAAAAAAGGAATTGCAAGACTCTATACTCAAACGCCTGACAATGAGATTACTTTTCTGTTTTGTAAAGAAGGAGACACTTTGGTATCTTTAAAAAGCTATGTCACTGGACAAAAAGGTTACGAAGATGTAGAGCTATTAGAAGATTGTGAACTGTATCAATTAAAAACAGAGGTGTTGGAAGACCTTTATCAGAGTGATATACATATCGCTAATTGGGGACGCAAATTGGCTGAACTGGAACTCATCAAAACAGAAGAAAGATTTATTGCGAGACAATTCAAAACCGCCAGCGAACGCTATCAAGAACTTCTAGAATTACATCCTGACCTAATTCAGCGAGTGCAATTAGGACATATTGCTTCGTACCTTGGCATAAGCCAAGTGAGTTTGAGTAGAATTAGAGCTGATATTCGATAAGTAGTATTTTTTAACATTTGTAAAATTATTTTCCTTTTCCGATGCAGAACTTTGCTTGTGAATTTTAACACAAGAAATATGAATTGGATATGGTTAATCATTGCAGGGCTATTTGAGGTAGCCTTTGCTTTTTGTTTGGGCAAAGTAAAAGAAAGTACTGGGAACGAGGTATATCTTTGGTATGCAGGATTTGGTATAGCGCTTTTTATCAGCATGGGGCTTTTGATGAAAGCTATTGAATCGCTACCTATTGCTACGGCTTATGCTGTTTGGACAGGCATTGGTGCTGTTGGAACAGTCCTTTTGGGAATCCTTGTTTTTAAAGAACCAGCTACTTTTTGGCGCTTATTTTTTATCAGTACTTTAATTGGCTCTATTATTGGATTGAAAATGGTGTCGCATTAATATCGAATATCTAAAAAGCATTTATGACAGAAAGACCTCATATTTTGGTTGTTTGTGCTCGAAATAAAAAGCGAAGCAGAACGACAGAATTTATTTTTAAAAATGACAAGCCCACTTACTCACCAATCTTTTACATCAGCTCCGTAGGAGCGACAGTTTGGTAGTAATGGACTTTTTACTGAACCAATAAAGGAGCGCCGTAGGCGCGAAAGACTTCAAAATAGTTTGTTTTCTTTCGCACCTACGGCGCTCTTTTAAAATTTTCCTAAGGAATTATGCTACCAAACTTTCGCTCCTACGGAGCTTTTACAAAAATAATAAAATAGCTTCAGCTTATTAAATCTTATTTTGCATGACTTATTTCCTTTTGGGAATTTTATTTATAGAGCTTAGGCTAGAAATTCCCTTGTGTCAAACAGTAGATTTTTGTTGAAAAACAGTAAATTTAAACTGCTAATAAACTTGTCAGTTAACCTTTCACTTTACTCATGAATACAAATACTAGAGTTTTCAAAATGTCTTTTGCGAGTGTATATCCTCACTATGTACAGAAAGTTGAGAAAAAAGGACGGACTGTAGACGAATTACATGAAGTGATTTGTTGGTTAACTGGCTATGATGTTGCCGATATTCTACAAATTATTGAGAAAAAAACTGACTTTGAAACCTTTTTTGCAGAAGCTCCTCAGATAAATCCAAATGCTCATAAAATTACTGGGATTATTTGTGGCTACCGAATAGAAGATATTGAAGATAAATTGATGCAACAAATCCGATATTTAGATAAATTAGTGGATGAACTAGCGAAGGGTAAAAAAATGGATAAGATTTTGAGAACTTAGATGACGTTTCAATCTCATGAAATCACCTTCATCAATTTAGTATTCAGAGATATACCCAAGACACCTTTTATCCAAAAACCAATTCTAGATGACACGTGAACAAGTTTTAAATGGCCTTCAAGCAGAAAAGGAGTCTTTTCTAGCACAAGAATGTGCAACGGTACTCCAACAATATCCTGAGAGTATTCTAAAGGAAATAGTTCAAACGAGGGAGTATCTAACAGGATTATACACCACAAAGCTACGAATCAATAAAAGTTTGAAGAGATCTTTTTTTGAAAACGAAGAAATAAGCTCTTGGGAAGAGGCGATAAAAAAACTCTCCAGCTCCTCAGCCAAGGAGGTGTGTTTAAATACTTTTAGTACAGAGGAAAAAGCCTACATGATGTTTTGGGATACAGCTACCAGAAAACTGATTTCTATTTTCTACCTATATCCTGAAAACGCTCAAGATTTATAACAACCTTTTCTGTGCAAGACTTTAACCTTATTATTCAGGATAACTTCGGACAACTTTCTGAGACTGAGTTGGAACTTCTTCGCTCCTATTTTAAAGAAGAAAAACTTCCTAGAAATGCTTATTTTACCCAATCAGATAAAGTTTGTGATAAGCTCAGTCTCATAAAAAGAGGGATTTTAAGAGTGTATGCTGTTGTAGACGGGAAAGAAATTACTCAATGGATTTCGACCGAAAATTATCTTATCACCGAAATAGCAGGTTTTTTCTTTAACCAGCCCAATCGCTGGTCAATTCAAGCATTTACAGATGTTGAATTATTGACCCTTTCAAAAAATAATTATCTCAAGCTCTGTCAGGAGTTTCCCAAGTGGCTCGATATTGAAAAAAGATTTATCGTCAAATGTTTTGCGATGATTGAAAATCGCGTGTTTTCGCACCTATCAATGACCGCCGAAGAGCGTTATGATGCGTATTTTGAACAAAATAAAGAACTTTTCAATCAAGTACCTCTGCAATACATAGCCTCGGTATTGGGTATGAGCGCCGAAACCTTTAGTCGAATCAGAAAACGTAAATCCGAAAGTTCTTGATTTTTGTCAAGAGTGAATACTTTTTAATGCTCGAATTTTGTGTCATCACAAAAACAAAAACGAACATGACAAAAGAAATGAATTCCCTCCTCAAATTAGAAGAACTTGCTCAGCTACTTCTTTCTATCGTATTATTTCAGCAATTAGAGTATGCTTGGTGGATATATCCTGCTTGTATTCTGCTGCCAGATATTTCGATGTTAGGCTATCTATTTAATACCAAAGTTGGGGCTTGGGGATATAACCTATTTCATCACAAATTATTGGCTATCGCTATACTTGCGCTTGGTTATTTTTTAAATCAGGACATAATCACCTTGATTGGCATTATTTTGTTTGGTCATTCGGCTATGGACAGAGCTTTGGGCTACGGACTTAAATATACTGACAGTTTTCAGCATACGCATTTGGGATGGGTGGGAAAGAAGTAATAGTCTTACCAAATCAAAAAGGATAGAATCCTAAGAAAAAAGGGGGTGCTGGATAGGAATCCAGCACTAGCGATGAGTTTTTTCTAAAAACATCTACATTTGTATAGCCTCATTTCAAATACTACCATACTACTATTTTATTATGCGAAAAAGAAAAGTACGCCGTAAAACCCATTTATGCCCAAACTGTGAAACTGTCCTAGAACGCAATGAAAATTATTGCCACGTTTGTGGACAAGAAAATCACAATTTGAATGCGCCCATGAAAGACCTCATCATGGAGTTTATTGGTGGTATTACTTTTTTTGAAACCAAGTTTATCGAAACGGTAAAAATTATATTCACACATCCGGGTAAACTGACTTTAGCATTTAACTCAGGGAAAAGAGTTAAATATATGCACCCTGTAAGAATGTATTTTGGGGTGAGTGCCATCTTTTTTTTCATCATGAGTTCAGACCTACTGAAAAAAGATAGCAATACTCAGTTACAGAGCAAAAACACCATTGATTCGCTGAGAAAAGCCGAAAATAGAGACTATAATAGCGGTAGAAACTTTGCTAGACAATTAAAAAAAGACCTTTCGCAAAACCTCGAATCAGAACTAGATACTGTCTCAAAAAGTAATCTGGATGAATTCAGAAAAGGCATGAAAGATGCTCAAAAAGAGTATAATGCCAGAAAAGATAGCTCCAAATTTTATTTAGGTCTTTTCAAAAAACTCATTATTCCAAAAGACTCCATCACTTACTATTTTCAATTAAATGACGAGGCTTTAGATTCCGTATTGACGGCTAAGGGAATATCTACATTCTTCCCTGTCAGGAAAACTATCAAAAATAGTATTGTGAAGGAATACCATCGCTATCTTGAAGAAAAGTATGGAGTAAAATCAGAAATAAATGGCAGAACGATGTTGTTCAACAATTATTTGCCGACAATCATGTTTATTCTATTACCGTTTGCAGCCTATATCTTATGGTTTTTCGAAAAACGTACCAAGTGGCGGTATTACTTTCAACACCTTGTGTTTACCTTATATACCCACTCCGCTATTTTTGTCTTTTGGGCAATATGTGAATTTCTGATTGATTTATACAAATACTTTTTCAATCAAGATTATTATGATTATTCAGGATACATTGTATTATTTGTAGTAATTCTGAGTCTAGTGTATTTCATGATTTCTATCAAAAACGTATATCAGCAAAGTTGGGTAAAAACGCTCATAAAGTTCATACTACTGACTATGTCTTACTCATTTTTATTCATTTTAATTATCCTCATTGGAATCTTCTCTGGGCTAGTAACGACTTAAAATGCTGGTCAAACTTGTCCATTAAAGTTAGGTTTCCAATAGATAACTTCAATAAAAGATAGAATCCTATGAAAAAAGGAGTGCTGGATAGGAATCCAGCACTCCTTTTTTCATTGTAAAGGTTTTACTTGGATATTTTCAAAATAACATTCTGCTACTTGCTTGATTTAAACTTGCTCATGGGTTAAATTTGATATTAGTGAAAATACCTCAAAATATTGTTTTCCACTCATTCACCCAAACTAAAACCATGAAAAAACTACTGTATGTATGCCTTTGCCTTTGGGTAGGTATTCCGTGTGCGCTGGCTCAACAAGAAATTACCCAAGAATTACAACAAAAATATACCCAATACGCTGCCTTGTCAGATAAAATTTGGCAATGGGCCGAACCGGGATATTTAGAAGACAAAACCTCCAACGCCCTAATAGAAGAATTGCAAGCGGCTGGCTTTCAGGTACAAAAAGGGGTTGGAGCAATGCAAACAGCCTTTGTGGCTACCTATGGCTCTGGCTCTCCAGTGATTGGTATTTTGGCAGAAATGGATGCCTTGCCCGGTTTATCGCAAGAAGCAGTGCCTTTCAGAAAAGCTAAATTTGTGAATGCCTATGGCCATGCTTGCGGGCACAACTTGTTTGGTGTGGGCTCGGTTGCAGCCGCTATTGCTACCAAAAATTGGATGGCGAAAGCCCATATCAAAGGAACCATTCGCCTGATTGGCACACCAGCTGAAGAAGGTGCTGGCGGTGGCAAAACCTATTTGGTAAAAGAGGGTGTTTTCAAAGATATTGATGCGGTGTTGCATTGGCACCCTGGCGATAACAACAACGCTAGTCCGAACTCGTCTCTGGCGTATAGAGTAGCCAATTTTAGCTTTTCGGGCTTGGCAGCTCACGCTTCGGCTAGTCCCGAAAAAGGTCGCTCGGCTTTAGATGCCGTTGAAGCCATGAACTATATGGTAAACTTGATGCGAGAACATATTTCTCCCGAAACACGTATTCATTATGTGATTAAAAACGGCGGACTAACCTCCAACATCGTACCTGATTATGCGATGGTCGAATACACGATTCGTAATCCTACGGCACAGGGTTTAGAAGAAATTTGGCAACGCCTCCTCAAAACCGCTGAAGCAGCAGCTCATGGCACAGAAACGAAGATGAGCTACGAAATTTTGGCAGGATTATACAATTTACTACCCAATGATATTTTGGCAAAAGAAATGCAAAAAAGCCTTGAAAAAGTTGGGGGCGTGCCTTACACACCCGAAGAAATCGCTTTTGCCGAAAAAATTCGCCAGACGGTAAATGCCCAAACACTTGCCCCAATCAGCTCTGCCCAAACGGTGCGTCCTTATACCACTGGCTTGGCGTTTCCTGCTTCTACAGATGTGGGCGACGTGAGTTGGGTTACGCCTACGGCTGGGCTTTCTACAGCTACATGGGTGCCAGGCGTACCTGCCCATAGTTGGCAAGCGGTTGCCTGCAATGGTATGAGTATTGGGCATAAAGGCATGATGAACGCCGCCCAAACGATTGCCCTTACGGCTCAAAACTTGTTTAAATCACCCAATTTAATTGAACAAGCCAAAGAGGAATTATATCAAAGAAGAGGAACAAAAACATTTGAATATAAATCCTTGGCAGGCGATAGAAAGCCTCCATTAGATTATCGAAAATGATAAAACTTTGCAGGAAACTATAGCCTATTATGAGGGATAGAATCCTCAGAAAAAAGGAGTGCTGGATAGGAATCCAGCACTAGCGAGGCAAATGAGGGTTTCCCATGAAGTTAACTTGTTTGTAATGTTAACCCACAAAAAAGAGGTTGGCAGATTATACCAACCTCTAGTACTGTTGAAGTATTGATTTTCGCTCGCAACGAAAAAATAGTTACTCCTTATCTTAACGATGTCCTCCTTAGGCTTATATTTCTTCTCTTTAATCAAAAATTGATTAAAGTCTGTTGATTCCTCCTGCGCTTACGCCACAACCAATACTGGTGGTATTACTTGTGGCATTGTTGTTATTGGTGTTGCTTTCTCCCCCACCCGATACTTGTGCGGTGATGGTAAAAGCACCTAGACTCGTTGGTGTTACCGTTAATGGAAAATTGATACTTCCACTTGCTGGCACATTCGGTGCGGGATTGGTGCAGGTGACTGTTGTTGTACCAGAGGATGTGCCTGCAACCGCACAAGTCCAGCCGTTACCTCCTCCACTATTGAATGTCAAACCTGCGGGCAAACTAAAACTTTCTGCCACAATTCCTGAACTAGCACCTGAGCCTACATTCATGACACTAACAGTATAATTGTAAGCTGTATTGGGAGCACCAGAAGATGGTACAGTCAATGACGTCATTAAGTCGGGGATGGGAGCTGTTAGACATGCGGCTGGTCCGCCATAATTATCTTTGTAGGCGTCGGCTAAACCTCCACTAATACCTATAATATAGACCGAACAGTCAGTATTTAGCAAGGCTGTTCCCGAACGGCTTGGTAAATCTATGCCATTTTGATACAAGCGGATACTTCCTAAACAATTTTGTAGTCTAAAACGAAACAAAGGAATTTCCACATCTTTTGTGATCGGATTGATAAATCGAGCTGTCCCTCTCATTTCAATAAAAGCATACTCTGTATTAGCATCGTAGGTAGATCGCTGAATAGTCCACAAATATGAACCAAGATTGTCTGAAGGCACTAAATCTTCAATACTTCCTAGCAAGTTAAACACCGTTGAGCCCGTATAAGAAACTGGAGCAAATGTTCCTATGGGAGCTACTATCGTAAATTGAATAGTGGAAATAATATTTTCTCGAACGCCAGCACTCAGCGTGGTATCCGACTTCATGGTTCCATAGTAGTAGCCATCTGGGCGCAACTCTATTTTGAAACTAATATGAGGATTCACTAATTTTTGAGCAAAAGTAGTTTTGCAGCTTGCTAAAAGTCCTATAAGAAGGAGTGAAAAATGTAGAAACGCTTTCATGAGCTTTTATATTAATTTGATGTTTACTGAACTACACAAAATAGGCAACCAAACACAAAAAGGTTGTTGGGTATCAACTCTTTGGGAAAAGTAGCTAATACCCTAACCAATTTTTTTATTTAGCGATTTTATAAATATTAATGCAAAATCAAATTGCATTAATACTGCTTTAGGCTATAAGCCGTAGGCATTAGGCAAAAAAGCTTTCATTACTTCATGAGAAATACTATTTAACTTTTAGCCTACTGCATAAAGAGCTTTAGGCAATAAGCCGTAGGCATTAGGCAAAAAGCTTTCATTACTTCATGAGAAATACTATTTAACTTTTAGCCTACTGCATAAAGAGCTTTAGGCAATAAGCCGTAGGCATTAGGCAAAAAGCTTTCATTACTTCATGAGAAATACTATTTAACTTTTAGCCTACTGCATAAAGAGCCTTTGGCTATAAGCCGTAAGCATTAGGCAAAAAAGCTTTCATTACTTCATGAGAAATACTATTTAACTTTTAGC
>NZ_JBMLSD010000175.1:0-17756 GCF_049240685.1 Flectobacillus sp. | reverse complement strand
GTGGTCTCGTAGGGATTCGAACCCCAAACCTTCTGATCCGTAGTCAGATGCTCTATCCAATTGAGCTACGAAACCTTTTTGCCGTCCGTGATATTGTTATCGTTTCGGGACTGCAAAATTAGAAGAATGTTTTGTTAATACCAAACTTTATAGTGATTTTATTGATGTTTTTTTGAAAATAATTCCTAATATGCACAAAATCAGATGCTTTAGGGTAACTATTTGGCAGTCATTTTTACTACAGCGTTCCCAGTTTGTCCCATATAAGTTACATTTCCTTGAATATCGAAATTGGTATCGTTGAGCTGAATTATGGTAAATTCCCCCGAGAGCGCTAATCCTCCTTGAATCGTTACATTTGTTAAGACAACTTTACTTTGGTCGCTATTGAAAGCCCAAGTCCCTCCTGTAATGCTGCTCCCGTTGTTGTCAGTACCTGTCACGGTTCCATTACTGTTTAAATTAAAAGACACTTTCGACAGGTCGTATAAGTTTTGAGTATTGCCTTTTTGATAGAGCGTGATAATGCCATTAACGGTCAAATTATCGATAATCCAAACCTTTGCAGAAATATACTCTGCCCTGGTTTTTGTTGGAGTTGGATTGTCGTTGCTTTTGCATGAAGTAAGTAGGGTAATCAATGCAATAAAACTAAAAAATAGATTTTTCATAAAAGTTGGGTTTTGTAAGTGTGTATAAAAGAAAACACGTCTCTTTGAGTAGACGTGTTTTTGAGCTATTAATAAATAGATTCTTTTTGTGATTTGACTTTCTCATCTGCGATGTAATCATCAAATGTCATCAGTTTGTCTAAATACCCTTTTGAACCTAATTCCAAGATACGAGTCGCAACGGTTTGAGTTAATTGGTGATCGTGACACGTGAATAGCATTGTTCCAGAAAAATCAACCATACCGTTGTTTAATGCAGTAATGGATTCCAAGTCAAGGTGGTTGGTTGGTTCGTCAAACAGCAGTACATTGGCTCCAGATAGCATCATGCGGCTAAACATACAACGTTGTTTTTCACCTCCTGACAAAACGGTACATTTTTTCAATGCCTCGTCTCCTGAAAACAACATTCTTCCTAGAAAACCACGAATAAAGCTTTCATCTTTTTCTACAGAATATTGTCTTAGCCAGTCTACCAAGTTCAAACTGGCATCAGCAAAATATTTAGCGTTATCATTGGGCAAATAGGCCTGAGTGGTGGTGATTCCCCACTTAAACTCTCCACCATCAGCTTGGCGTTCGCCCATCAAAATATCAAATAGCGCTGTTACAGCCAATGAATCTCTTGAAAGTACAGACATTTTATCCCCTTTATTTAAGGTAAATGAAACATCTTTGAACAAATATGTACCATCATCTGATTTGGCTGAAAGGTTCTCGACTGTCAATAGCTGATCTCCTGCCTCACGTTCGGGTTTGAAATTGATAAACGGATAACGACGAGAAGAAGGTTTGATATCCTCAACTTTCAATTTATCCAACATTTTTTGGCGGGCAGTTGCTTGTTTTGATTTGGCAACGTTTGCCGAGAAACGACGAATAAATTCCTCTAATTCTTTACGTTTTTCATCATTTTTCTTGTTCTGGTCTGCACGTTGGCGGGCTGCCAACTGCGAAGATTCGTACCAGAATGTATAGTTTCCTCCGTAAAGCTGAATCTTTCCATAATCTAAATCGGCAATATGTGTACAAACGTTGTCAAGGAAGTGACGGTCGTGAGAGACAACAATTACCGTATTTTTGAAGTTCTGAAGGAAATTCTCCAACCACATAATAGATTCAATATCTAAGTTGTTGGTTGGTTCGTCTAGTAGCAAAATATCTGGTGCACCAAATAGCGCTTGTGCCAAAAGGACTTTTACTTTTTCAGAACCGCTAAGGTCTTTTAACAAAACTTGATGAACATCTTCTTTAATACCGAGTCCGCTCAATAACATACCTGCATCCGACTCAGCTTCCCATCCATTCATTTCGGCAAACTCAGCTTCAAGATCGGCCGCACGATTACCATCTTCCTCCGTAAAATCCTCTTTCATGTAAATGGCGTCCTTTTCAAGCATAATGTCATATAGGCGTTTGTTTCCCATCATTACCGCTTGCAGAGTTGTGAACTCTTCATATTCGAAGTGGTTCTGCTTCAAAATGGACATACGTTCTCCTGGATTCATTGAAACAGACCCGGTTTGAGAATCTAATTCACCAGAGAGAATTTTTAAGAAAGTAGACTTTCCAGCACCGTTTGCTCCAATCAAGCCATAACAGTTGCCTTCAGTGAATTTAATATTAACTTCTTCAAAAAGTACCCGTTTTCCAAAACGGAGCGATACATTCGATACAGTAAGCATTCCTTAGTATATGAGAATTATAAAATGAGATACTAGTCAAAAAATGAGAAATCGATTCTCAATTATCTTAACAAAGTACAAAATTACAAAATGATTCTGATAAGATGAGATTAAATGAGAAAATGGTTGAATTGAATTATCGATTTATGACTTTCTTAAAAGATTTAATTGAGGCATTAAGTATGAGTGCTGAGTTGTTATTAATGAGTTTTGAGTATAATTTTAGGATTACGAATGGTCTAACACATTAATTATTGAGCATGAGGCAAATAGGCAAAGCTTATAACATGTTTATTAATTATTACAGAAATGCTTTTTTCAAAAAGCCCACCTCCCAAAACTCTCGGCTAAAGCAAGAAGGGATGTTATGAAAATGTATAGACCTGTTTCCTAATGCAAACGACTTAGCACTAAAATTAGACTTATATTTCTTTCGAACTAACAAAATTCTAATAATTGTAGGTGCTAAAATTGGTTAATTTTGAGCCAAACAATTTAATATAAAAATGAAAACGGACTGTGAATTTTAGAGCGAAGAGAATTTTAATAAAAATCAAAACCCATTATGTAGGCCAATACCTCTGGAGATATCTTGTTGAAGTAGCCGACAGAACAACCACAACTAATCAACTGCTTCAAAAGCAAGGCTTACAGGTATTACCTTACTTACTTGGGGCTATTTTGACAGGTGTTGTCGCTTTTTTGTACAGTAAAATTTTTGGCTATGCAGAGCATTTTGCTTCGCAAGTATTTGAACATTATCCTGTTAGTGTGTTCATTATTACCCCTCTCACTTTTTTATTTTCATGGTGGATTGCCTATCAATTTGCCCCGTACACCAAAGGGAGTGGGATTCCGCAGGTGATGGCTGCGCTCGAGCTCACAACCCCTCAGGAAAAATCTATGATTCGTTCGTTTGTTGGATTAAGAATCATTTTTGTAAAGATTATTTCAAGCGCCGTCAAGGTGCTCGGTGGGGGGATTGTTGGGAGGGAAGGTCCTACCATTCAAATTGGGAGTTCGATTTTTTTAGAAATTAAAAAAATCTTGCCCAAATGGTGGGTTAATATTTCTGAAAAAAATATGATTATTGCTGGAGCCGCATCAGGTTTGGCCGCAGCCTTTAATACTCCTCTTGGTGGGGTGATTTTTGCGATTGAAGAATTATCCAAATTCCATATCAAATACTATAAGACTCCGCTATTTGTCGCAGTAATAACAGCAGGTTTGGCTGCTCAAGGATTAGGAGGTTCTTATTTGTATTTGGGTATGCCCAAAACTAGTTTTGAGGGGAGTAAAGTTATACTAGGAATCATATTGGCAAGTCTACTGGCAGGGTATCTTGGAGCCAAAATGTGTGTGCTCTTGCTAAAGTTTATGCAGTATTTTAATGCTCTCTCTTCTGTTTCAAAGAAAATAATGGTGATGATCGTATGTGGATTAATCATTGCCAGCTCCATTTATTTTTTAGGCTTCGAAGCCATGGGTTCGGGCAAAGAAATTATGGAAAGAGTACTTTTTACCAATTATAAAACAGTGGAGTGGTATCTGCCCTTTGTCCGAATAGCAGGATTAATGACCTCTTTTGGGTTTGGTGGTGCAGGAGGTGTGTTTGCTCCCTCTCTTAGCGCTGGCGCTACAGTTGGCGCATATATTGCTCAAATACTCCATCTCACAGGCGGTAGCGCAAACTTATTGATTTTGATTGGAATGACGGCTTTTTTGACTGGTGTGACTCGAGCGCCCTTTACTAGTGCTATCATTATTTTTGAAATGACAGACCGTCATTCTATTATATTTTTCTTGTTAATCGGTGGATTTATGGCAAATATCATTGCCAATTATATTTCTAGACACTCTTTCTATGAACAATTGAAGGAGTTGTATTTGAAAGATATTCATGCATTAGACAATAGGCAATAGGCTTTGCTCTATAGAAATATTCGAGTTTGAATGAGGAATTCTACCTAAAGCAACTGGTTTACAAATTTTGCCATTTTTCTATTTTTGAATCCAATTCAAATTAAAAGCGAAACCCAAATCTCCTTACGAAGATTTGGGTTTCTGATTAAAACAGTAATATGTAAGGACGGTTGTAAAGTTTAAAGTTTTATCGAAAAGTGTATGCCATCTCAATTAAAATTGGCTAATCGCTTGACTCTAAGTAAAAGTTCATTCATTCTAAAGGGTTTTTCTACAAAATCATTAGCACCTAAATCAAAAACATCTTTAATCGTGCTTTCATTGTTGGTGGAGGATAATACTAGAATTGGCGTATTTTCAGCGAAATTTTCTCGGATATGAAGAATCAACTCCCGTCCACTTGCAAACGGCATATTCAAATCTGTAATAACCAAGTCTGGTTCAAGGCTTCCGAATATTTCAATGGCTTCTAAACCATCTTTTGCACTGTATACGGTACAGTCATTTTTTTCGAATTTATCCTTCAAAAGTTTGCGAAGTAGTGGTTCATCTTCTGCAATTAAAATTTTCATCAATATTTTATGGGAAATTGTTGGTTTGCTTACTTAGGTTTTTCTGCCGTCAAAAGACTAACGAAATAATTACAAGTTTAGATTCATTCAATATTAAATTTTTTTAAAAATAAATAAAAATTACAATAAATCAATTTAAAATTCTGATAAACAATATATTAAGCAACGAAAATTGTAGGTATGAAATAAACTTCAAATATTTACTTATAAAAATTGTTCAATTACTTCGTTTTCTTAAACTGTTTGGCATATTCCGACGGCGCCAACTCATAGATTTGCTGAAACATTTTTCTAAAGTATTTGGCATCCTCTATCCCCACCATGGTCGCAACTTCTTGAACTCTCAAATCTGTACTTATTAATAGTTGAGCAGCTCTTTTTAATCGTATATCACGAATAAACTCCACTACCGTCTGACCTGTTATTGATTTGATTTGACGATAAAAACCTGACTGACTCATCGCCATTTCCCGCACTAATTCTTGAACGTTAAAGTTGGGATTACCGAGATTTTCTTCCACAATTTTCATGGCTTTCTCCAAAAAACTTTTGGTATCATCAGGTATCGAAACTGCACTAGGCTGAAGCAAAATCTGCTTCTGATAATATTCTCTCATCAACAATCGGTTGTGTAAAAGGCTATTGATTTTACTTTGAAGTAATTGCGGATGAAAAGGTTTTGATAAATATTCATCGGCACCATTTTCTAGGCCTTCTATATGGTGCGTTGCTGCAGAGCGTGCCGTCAGGAGTACAACTGGTATGTAGGAGATTTTAGGGTTTTGTTTGATTTTTTTGCAAAATTCCATGCCATCCATTTTGGGCATCATTACATCGCTTATGATGATATCTGGCATGATTTGTAAAGTTTTTTCCAAGCCATCTATTCCGTCGATAGCGGTAAAGGTTTGATATTGACTTTCGAAAAGCTTTTGGACATACTGCCTAACTTCTGGGTTATCTTCCACAATAAGTAATTTCTGTAATTTGGTTTCCGCTTGTCCTATTTCTTTTTCCTGAGAAACTAAGGGAGCTGATTGTAACCACGAAAGCGAATCTGATGAAGCATCCGTAACTATTTGCTCAGGACTTAAGTGTGTTGAGCCAAAGGGGAGTTTTACTGTGAATAAAGTGCCATTTTGAGGGGAACTTGTTACGATAATTTCACCCGAATGCGCCTCTACGAATTGCTTTACTAAAGATAAGCCAATACCTGTTCCTACCAAGTTCAAGGTTTCGGTATGAGAAGCTTGGAAATAAGGGTCAAATATTTTGGTCAAAGCCTCTGGCTTCATGCCGATGCCTGAGTCTTGGATATGGATTTCAAGATAATTATCTAAAAGTTGGTTGCTTTCAAAAACAGCTGCCTCCTTCCAATTGCCTTTTACGAGTACTTCAATCTTAATTTGTCCGCCAAAAGGAGTGTATTTGAAGGCATTTGATAAAAGATTGGTAATAATGATTTCAACTTTTGAAGAGTCAAAATACATTTCAAACTCCTCATGTGGCAGGTTTATTTGGTAATTGATACTTTGTTCTTCAGATTTCATCTGAAAAATAAGTAAAACTTCTCTCAGCAAAGGAACAATCTGTTCTTTGCGAGCCGTAATACTCACATTACCTGTTTCTATTTTGCGAAACTCCAAAAGTTGATTTACCAGCTCATACAGTTTTTTACTTTGCTGATGCACCAAGGCCAATTTACCTCTAAACGGACTTGGCAAGGTTATCATTTCTTCGAGAGGCCCCAAAATCAATGTTAATGGCGTTCGTAGTTCGTGTGAAACATTTGTAAAAAAACGAAGTTTTAAATCGGTCAACTCCTTTTCCTTTTCAGTTTTAAAGGTCTCAAGGGCTAAATCATTTTGTAGTTTTTGATGTTTTAGTGTGTTTTGTTGGTAAAGGTACAATCCTGATACAATGAGAAATAAATACAAGAAATAAGCCCACCAAGTTTGATACCAGGGTGGTAAAACATGTATCGATATAGATTCAATTTTTGACCATTGTCCCTCTCCATTATGTGCTCTGACGTACAATTGGTAAGTTCCAGCTGGCAAATTAGCAAAACTGGCCACTCTTGCTTTGGAGCCCACATAAATCCAATTAGGATTATACCCGTTCAATTTGTAAGAATAGGTAGTTTTGGCGGGGTTCGTAAAATTAAGACCCACAAATTCAAGGGAGAAATCATTCTCGTCTGCATGAATTTCCAATTCTTCAAGCCTGTGAAATGGCTTTGGAAGAATTACACGATTATTCAACTCTTGTCCAACATTCACCACCTGATTAAAGATTTTTAGGTTCGTAAATCGAACGGGCAAGTTTTGCTTATTGGGCTGTATTTTCAATGGGTCAAAATACGTAAGACCTTTGATGCCCCCCATGTATATTTTTCCTGCGCTATCTTTACAAGCTGCTCCTACTTTAAATGAATTGCTTTGAATCCCATCTGCTACGTCATAATGAACCCATTGACCAGTATTAGGGGTAAAACGACCTAATCCCGAACCTCCTATCCATAAATTTCCCCGTTGATCTTGCACCAATCCTTCTACATTAGATTCTGGAATGTTAATCCTTTTTACGAAGTATTTACCGTTTTTGAGTGGTTCTATTTTATTTAATCCTCCTCCGATTGTACCCACCCACACAGCTCCGTTGGGGTCGAGGATTTTCTGCCATGCAAAATTTACACTTAAAGAATTCGGATTATGTTCTTTAAAGCTAAATTTTTGAAGCAAATGGGGCTTTTTGCCTTTTAGTTGAAACAAGAATACCCCCATATCTCGAGTGCTGGCCCAAATATGTTCCTTTGATTGGTCATACAATAGGTGTGTGAATTGTCGAGCTGGAAAATTATGGTTCGAAGAAGAAAATACTTCAAGTAAATTCCCTGATTTATCAAATTGTAGCATACCGCTCTCGAAAGTAGCCACCCAAATCGCACCATCAGAAGTTTCGATTATACTTTCGATACTTGTGGAAGGAATATTTTTTTCTTTCGAAAAGTGAAGTTTCTGGAGTTGTCCCTTGCGAAGTAGATAAAGCCCATTGTATCTCGTACCTACCCATAACGTACCTTGAGAGTCTTTAAACAAAGAAGAAACCTCAATACCTGTGGCATCTCCATCCGCCTGCCTATTGGCATAGTTGGTATAAGTTTTTGACTCAAATTTATAATAGGAAAAACCATTTCTTGTTCCAATCCACAAACCGTTGTGCTCGGGGTCTTTCAATACGGCATTCACATAATTATTGGGCAGCGTTGGTTTTTGAAAATACCTTCTTTGCAAAATTTCAAATGGTTTTCGTCGTAAATCTACTTTATTGAGGCCTCCAGCTGAAGCTGCTAACCACAAAATTTGATTAGAATCTTCATATACCTGATGAATTCTTGCAGAATTAATACTATGAGGATTATCATCTTTTGGTAAAAATATTTGTGGTCGATTGGTCAAAACCTTGTTGGGATTGGATGCGTCTTCCCAAAAGAATAAACCGAAGTTGGTTCCTACCCAAAGTCTATTGAACGAATCTTTATGAATGCACTCAATATCTTCTACGAAAAAAGGTATTTTATGCATTTGAAAATTTTGAAATAAACGTTGCTCTTCGGTGCTTACAAAATAGAGATGATTGGTTGTCCCAATCCATAAAGTACCTTTTGAATCGAAATGTACGGCACGAATTGTTTCTTTGGGAAAGGGAGTTGGTTGCAAAGAATTTTGTTGAGCTGTTTTCAAAAAGAATAAACCCAATTTTGCGGTAGCTATCCACACCTGCTGTTGGCTATCTACCACTATATCATTGGTAGAGTATACCAATTGACCGTCGGGCAGCGCCAGTCTTTTGAGTTGGAGTAGTTTTTTTTCTGGATTCAATGTAAGAACAAACACGCCATCTCGAGTACCAGCATACAAATGACCCAATCTATCCGAAGCGAGTGATAGAACGCTCGACGCTCGAAGGCTCAAAAGCAATTTTTTATCTACGCTTGCGTCGGTATCTACAAAGATGCTATTGAATCGGTCATGATAGGCATCATAAATTCCGAGTCCTGCACGTTCTGCACCATACCAAATATTACCATCCCAATCCTTATGCAGCGTTTGAATCCTATTGGAAGTTAAGCCATTAAGTGGATTTACGGGGAGGGTATATTTTTTTAATTCGAAACCATCATACCTTGCAATCCCATCGTTTGTACCTACCCAGATAAAACCCAAATTGTCCTCTACAACACTCATGGCATCGCTATGAGGTAATCCCTCATTAACGGTAAGGTGTTCAAATTGAAACTTAGTTGAATTGCTTTGTGCCCTTAGCTGATTGGATACCTGAAGCATCAGCCACAAGGTCATTAGTGATTTTAAAAATTTCATCATAATTACTTCTTTCGATCGTCAACACATCATCCTAATTATAAGCAAAAGGTGTAATATGGTTACTGTTTTATTTTGTAGAAAAACTAAATTTTAAACAAAATTGTGTAAAAATAACACAAATAAAGTCTCTGTGATTTTCTCCCCCGTTTTTGACGAAAAAATCCCCCTCCAAGACCAGACAGACCCTGTAGTTTTGCATTATTCAAATGTGGGATTTACTCTTTTTTAGACACAAAGCAAGTATTTCCTCAAATTCTTCTAATTCAATAAAAATCCCAATCAAACACTAGGAGCCTATGAAAATCAAATGGTTACTATTATGTAGTCTTGTGTTTAGTGTGAAACATCTGCAAGCCAATAGTCTTGTAGTAAATCTAAACAGCAGCAAGCCTACACAGAGCGTAAATACGCTGAAAGAAAAAACAATTACAGGTCAGATTACTGATGAAAAAGGAGAGGGCTTGCCAGGTGCGAGTGTGGCTGTAAAAGGTACAAGTATTGGCACAAATACAGATGCTAAAGGTAATTTTACCTTAAAAGTTGATGATTCGAAAGAAGTGGTACTGGTAGTTACCTACGTAGGTTTTACTACTCAGGAAACAACCGTAGGAGGGAGAAGTGTAGTAAATGTGCAATTGAAGGCCGATACCAAATCTTTGGATGAGGTAGTTGTTGTGGGTTATGGTACCCAAAAGCGTTCAGATATTACGGGTTCTGTGGCATCTGTACCAAAAAGTCGCCTTTCGCAATTACCTGTTACTAACGTTATGCAGGCCGTTCAAGGTTCGGTAGCTGGGGTCAATGTATCACAGTCTTCATCGATACCAGGCTCTGAGCCATCTACAATTGTTCGTGGTCAAAACTCTATCAATGCAGGCTCGGGTCCGTTTGTGGTAGTCGATGGTATTCCTCTAAGTAAGACTGGCGGGTCCTTGAATGATATCAACCCCAACGATATCGAATCGATGGAGATTTTGAAAGATGCCTCTGCCGTTGCAATTTATGGTACCAATGGAGCCAATGGTGTTATACTGATTACTACCAAACGTGGTAAAACTGGTAAGCCTTCTATTCGTTACAGTAATTATACGGGTATCGAAGATTTTGCGCATGTGCTTCGCCCAAGAAATGGTGCCGAATATTTGCAAAAATATAAGGATTTCTTGTCTCAAACGGGTCAGACTCAAACTAGCCCTGTACCAAACTACAATGAGCTAACAAATTATAACAAAGGGATTGAGACTGATTGGTTGGATTTGGCAAGCCAAACGGGTATTATGCAAAACCACAATTTGAGTATTTCTGGAGGTACACCCAACGTAAAATACTATATCGGTGGTGACTATCTTAATCAAAAAGGAGTTATCAAAGGGTATCAATACAAAAGAATTAGTTTTCGTTCAAACTTAGATATTAACGTAACTGATTTTTTGACTGTCGGAACATCGTTGTTTATCAATAACAACAATTACGACGGAGGGCGCACCAATTTGTTGAACGCATCTGCCATGAGTCCTTATGGTCAGATTTACAACAATGATGGTACCTATACGATTTATCCAATGTTTCCTGAACAGTTGTATACAAACCCTATGTTGGGTCTCACAACAAGCCGTGTAGATGGCAATACCAACCTGAATGGGAATGCTTATGGAGAAATCAAGTTTGGTGGAAAATTAACAGGATTGAAGTATCGTATGAACTTAGGGTACTCTTTTATTCCTAAACATACTGGCTCGTACACTGGTCGACAAGCCAATGATTTGTTGGGAACAGCCAATTCCTTTTACTCGCAAACCAACAGCTTTACTCTTGAAAACATTCTCTCATATACCAAAGACTGGGACAAACATCATCTTGACTTAACGGCACTTTACTCAGCGCAACAACGCCAATACAATGAAGCTACCGCAAGGGCTACTGGTTTTGTCAATGACGAGTTGGGCTTCAATGCTATCGGTGCAGGAGCTACCCAATCAAGTTCTTCTTATGCTGATCGTTATGGTCTTAACTCTCAAATGTTGCGAGTAAACTACTCTTATGATAGCAGATATCTATTTACGGTAACAGCTCGTCGTGATGGTTCCTCTGTTTTTGGCGCCAATACCTCCAAATATGGTTTGTTTCCTTCGGTAGCTTTCGGTTGGAACATGATGAATGAAAACTTCATGAAAAACAACCGTATTATCAATAACCTAAAATTGCGCTTATCGGTTGGTCAATCGGGTAACGAAGCTATTTCGGTATACCGTACTATTACAACTAACAATATTGTTCGTGCGCCATTTAATGGTTTGAGCACAATTGGTGCATTAGCAGGCAACTTAGGTAATGGAAACCTTCAATGGGAAAGTACCTTGAGCCGCAACATCGGGGTAGATTTCGGTATTTTCAACAATAGAATTAACGGTAGTTTGGAATTGTATAAAAACAATACCACAGGTATTCTTTTGCAGAGAAGCCTACCAATTATTACAGGTTATTATAATGTATTTGACAACCTTGGCGAAACTTCCAACACAGGTATCGAACTAACCTTGAATACTCGTAACGTCACCAAGGGGGATTTTAAATGGGAAACAACCTTGGTTTTTGCTTCTAACCAAAACAAAATTGTAGACTTGTATGGTGACAAAAAAGACGACTTGGGTAACCGTTGGTTTATTGGTCAACCTATCAGCGTGATATATGACTATAAAATGGTAGGAGTATGGCAAAAAGGGGAGGATGCCTCTAAACAAGACCCTGGCGCTGTAGCTGGTGATTTGAAATTTGCCGATACGAATGGAGATGGTAAAATTACGGCAGAAGACCGCATCATTTTAGGACAAACAGCTCCAAAATGGACAGGAGGTTTAACCAATACTTTCCACTACAAAAACCTGCATTTGAATGTATTTATTCAGACAGTTCAAGGTGTAACACGCAATAACAATGACTTGACCTACGCCGATGAGACGGGTAAAAGAAATACTCCTATTGATGTAGGCTATTGGACAGCAGAAAATATGAGCCAAACTCGTCCTTCTTTGGCCTACAAAAACCCAAGAGGATATGGCTATGCTTCTGATGCTAGTTTCACAAGAATCAAGGACGTGACGTTGAGCTATGTTTTCACTCCAACGATTTTAGATAAACTTGGTTTGGGTGGATTGACTGTATATGCTAGTGGTCGTAACCTGTACACCTTTACCAATTGGATTGGCTGGGACCCCGAGTCCTCGCAATCGCAAAGAGGTTCGGGCGACTGGACAAACAACTATCCTTTGACACGTCAGTTGGTATTAGGCTTGAATGTTAGCTTGAAATAGCACTTTAGTAATCGTGCATAATTAGAGTTTGCTTGTCAGTCAAAAGGCAAATTTTTCACAGCAATAGATCTATTTTGCTGAATGCTAGGACTGTCTACCAAAATTTATTTTGCAGAAATACTTAGGTCATCTTGTGACAATTTATAGCCAACCATCACGGGACTAAATCCTCATTTAAAAATTGATTTCCATGAAAAAACTAAAAAATATAGCTTTATTGGCGCTTGCACTGGGTACTGCGGCCTGTAAAGATTCCTTTTTAGCAGAAAAGCCATTTTCTTCTTATACACCTGCTACCCTAAATGATTCGTTGGGGGTGGAGGCCTCTCTTGTGGGGTTATACAACCATACAAGTACGATTTTTACCTGGTCCGACCAGCAAGGTTGGGTGAGTGTCTGGCAAGTAGGTACCGACGTGGCCAATGCCACTGCCAATCAGCAAGGTATCGAAATCCCTTATTATAATTACAATTTGTTGACACCAACCGATGGCGCTGCAGCTCGTACATGGGATCGAAATTTTATTTTAATCAACTTATCCAATATTATCATCAACTCATTGGACTCTCCAAACTTGAAGAATATTACTTCAGTTGGGAAAAATAAAATGAGTGCTGAAGCCAAGTTTTTTAGAGCTTATGCCTATAATAACTTAGCTACATGTTTTGGAGGTGTTCCATTATTGACTCAGGCGCTAACTGCTCCTAAAACTGACTTTACCCGTGCCTCTGTTGATGAGGTAAACAATCAAATTGTATCTGACCTAAGTTTTGCTATTGCAAACTTGCCTGACATCGAAGAGGTAAAAAGTAATACCAAGGGTAAACTTTATGGTCGTGCCAATAAGTATATGGCTATGCAGTTATTAGGCGAGGTGTATTTGAGAATGGGTAAACCTGAGTTAGCTGAAACACAACTAAAAGCAATTATTGACAGCGGTAAATTCAAGTTGGTAAAAAATCGCTACGGCATCAAAACCAATTTAAAAGGTGATTATTATTCAGATATGTTTGTCTACGGTAATCAACGTAGGATTCAGGGGAATACGGAAGCAATTTGGGTATTAGAACAAGAGAACCCAAGTACTGTGGTAGGTGGTAATACAGGAAGTGCCCAGCAGCGACGTGTTTGGGGCGCAGCCTACCATAATGTAAGAGGTATGTCTCTTTCTGATTCAACTGGAGGTCGTGCTTTGGGTCGTTTGAGATTGAGTAACTGGGTGATTTATAATTTATACAAGGATGGCGATATTCGTAACTCTTCAAACAATATTCGTCGTCGCTATGTGTACAATGACCCAGCGCAGACCGCTACTTATGGCAAACCTGTACCTTACGCTGGAACAGATACTTTGTTCAACTTGGCACCTCATACTACAAAATGGTATCAGTTTGATCCAAACGACACCTTTGGTTTTGCCATGATCAAAGACTTTATCTTGATGCGTTTAGGCGAGACCTACCTATTGTTGGCGGAGGCACAAGTACAGCAAGGCAAATTGCAAGATGCTGCCAATACCATAAATGTGCTTCGCGCTAGAGCATTTGTAAACTACCCTGCACAAGGACAAGTTTCGGCTAGTGATATGTCTTTAGATTTTATTTTGGATGAAAGAGCAAGAGAGTTAATTGGCGAAGAAAATCGTCGTATGACTTTAATGCGCACTAAAAAATTGGTAGATAGAGTAAAACGCTTGAACGCCAATAGCGCAGTGAATCCAGTACAAGGCATTGCTGATAAGCATTTGTTGCTACCTATTCCATTGAATGAAATTCAATTGAACAAGGATGGGGTACTTCAACAAAACCCAGGGTATTGATAGGAGAGAGGACTTTGTTATTTGGAGATGGAGTGGTAATCGTTTTTTCAAACTTAGCAAAAGAAGTTATTCGTTAGTGGTAAATCCGCTAAATGCATATACTGGTAAGTAAAAGAATTCTGTTAAAGTATGCTGAGATATTTGATTGCTCGCCAAAATGAGAAAGTGCGATACTTTTATATAGCCTGAAAACACAAAACTTACTTCAAGTTTTGCTCGATTACTTACTAAAACTCCAATATGAGTCATTTCTATTTTAACATTATTATTAAAATGCTAAAATGGGAATGACTCATGTTTTTCCTTTAGTAAAACATTGTCTAACTATTGCCAATGGTTTGCGCCTTGTACTACTTTACTCAAAAGCATCGTTGCTTTTGCATCTTTATTCAAGAATCATTTTTTGCGCCTGACGGTCTTTAGACGTTTGGAACCAAATGAGATATACACCTCTATTGAATTGGCTGGTTGTGATTTGTAATGTATCTCTGAAATTACTTTCAAATACAATATTCCCCGTCATATCTACTAATTTAACCTCAATTTCGCCTGATAGCGAACTCTTTAAATTGATCAATTCCTTAGCTGGATTTGGATATGCTATCAAATTTTGACTTAACTCTGCCTCAAATCCCAAAGGCATAGCCAGCGTAACCTTTAATTGAGAAAAGTTTGAACAACCATTGTTTCCCCAAGCTCTTACCGTATAGGTTCCGGCATTTGCAGCGGTAACATTTTCTATGACTGCTCTGGCACTTGTGGACGAGAATTGATTAGGCCCTTGCCAAAGATACTTGGTTCCTCCCGAAGCACTTAACATGAGCGAATGAGTTACCACATCTTCTTGAAAGCTTGCTTCAATTTGAGGAGATGCCTTTACCATTAGCCATGTTTGAGCAGAATTGGTGCATCCGTTTTCATCAGAAATTTTTACGAAATATGTCCCCGAGTTTTCACTAAGTGTTTTATTAAATACAATCGAGCTGTTGGAAGAACTGAATCCGTTTGGTCCTGTCCAAAAGTAAGTATTACCACCTCTAACACTGATTTGTGCAGGCTCGCCAGCACATACCGTATCGCCCATTACACTAATCTGTGGTATATTGCCAATCTTGGCCCAAAGCGTATCTTTTGAAATGATTCCAGAATTTTGGCCTTTGAGACTAACCTGAAAAACTCCTGAACCAAATTTTTGTCCTAATTCTGTAATTCTAAACTCTTGAAGGCCAATCAGCTCTTGTTTAGTGGGCTTTATAATTTGTGAATTACCATTGGCGAATTTAACCTGCATCAAAAAGCTTTCGTTTGAAGGAAGCTCACCAAATACCTTTGCTATAATTTTTACCGAATCTTTGGTACAAATCGTCTGGACTTGTTTGCTATCAAACTTGATTACAGGAATTACATTTATCGTGGTATTCACTGGGTTGCTGGCACAGCCATTACTTTCACAAATTGCAGTAAAGGTTGTGCTCGTGCTAGGAATCACGGTTAAGGGAGCCGAAGATGTCATTTTTTGTTGTGCTCCATCAATTTTGTTACTCCAGGACCAATTGACTTGTGTACAACCTTTTGCACTCAACTGTACCGACTGCCCATATTCAATAGTCGGATTTTGTGCTGTTACGTTTGGTTGACTTGGTACAGCAGAACAAGTATTAAACCTTATTAAAAAATTGGGATATTGAAACCAGATATTTCCTTTCGAGTCGGCTAGTATTTTTGTTAACCCTGTCGTGTTTAGTGAGATATCGCCGACTTTGCTCCAGTTACCATCTACGTATTTAAAAATTCTCCCTGCATCATAAACATAAATATTTTGTTGCTGGTCTTCGGTAATATAAGCAGGTCTCGAGAACGCCGTAAAACTTTGGACTTCCCAATTGGTTCCATCGTATTTTGTGACTCTACCGTTTTGAAGTAAGAAAAGTACCCCTTTGCTATCTACAAAGGTTTGTGTGATTGCTGAAGCAAGTTGCGGAAGTTCATTTTTGGTGAATACTTTAAGTTGTTTGGTAGTCCAATCATATTGCCAGAGTTCACGACTATTTGAATTGTATTTGTATAATTGTACCCAAACAGTATTGCTACTCCAAACAGGTGCTTGGAAATAGGTATTTGTTTCAGTGCTTTGGAAAGTGAATATAGTTTGAAGACTATCATGCTGAATTTTACCTAAAACCATCGACGATTTTGCCTCCGAATACCCATAAACAATTTGATTAGCATAATCAAAAACGGAAGGCGTAATATTATCAGTGTTCGAAAGTTCAACAGAAGAGAGCATCTTGCCAGTTGAGGGCTCAAGTTTCCTTAACGCATAGACCAAAGAACTATTTGGAATATTGCGTTTCCCGAGTAGCTGGATAGTTTTGATAGACTGATCTTGACCATTTAGAGACAGTCCAAAATTTTGATTTCCGATAGCACCGGTTGTATTGGCATGGTCAAAAGTTTTTACTTGAAGATTACCGACTTGGATAGTAAAAATGCCTCTTGCATTTTGTGCCACTATTTCACGCTCTCTAATTTCGACGGCGTTGATAGAGTTGGCGAGGTCTGGATTATTGTCTTTTCCAAAATATGAAATTTGAGAGAATTGCGAGGTCCCTTTGAACACAAAACTCGAAAATGTAGTAGAAATTACGCCTTTGGGGATATTGAGCAGATACTCTGGCTCTTGATAGATTTCTTCAACTTTTACATAGTAAGTTTGATTGGTTTGGAGCGAATCTAACCAAAACGAATAAGTATAAGTTGATTTAGCGGCAATATTTTGGGCGTTTTTGGTACAAATAATTTGTTTAAAAATAGAATCCTTTGCAACTGTTAATTTGATTACAGACTGATTATTAATATAATTTCCTGAATATTCGAGTACCTTCAAAACTGAATTTTCGGACATATATTTAGTCGAAATAAAATTACTAGGATTACTCACCATGATAAACTGAGGTTCGGACCAAGCACTTTTTGCTGTTTCGTTATAGGCGCGAACTCTCCATTTCAGTTGATTAGTTACAAAGGTCATTTTTGCCAAGATACTTGTGTTGGCAGAAGTAGATTGAAAAATCGGACTTTTGAAATCAGTATCCGAAACAGTGGCTACTTGAACTTCGTAGCCAGTTGCATTTGGAACATTTGAGTATTTGAGGGAAATATTGGTCGTTAGATTTGCGGTTGATGTCAAAGGGTAGCTAGCAAAAGGCGGTAACAGTGCCTCAGCGGGCACTTCCCATTTTGAATAACTCCAATCAGAGCACCCTATGGAATTACATGATTTGACTCTTAAAAAGTGGCTCTGTTTCACTTGTAATTTAGAGTAACTCCAAGTGCTACAATCGACAGTATCGGAAGAAATAATAGTCGAAAAATCTGGCTTAGTGG
>NZ_JBMLSD010000174.1:0-1123 GCF_049240685.1 Flectobacillus sp. | reverse complement strand
AAGTGTTTACAAGAGTCTTTAAAAATTACCCAAGACTCAAATAATCTTGAAGTGAATCACTGGCTAATTGTATACCCAACTCATATACCAGGAAAAGGGCGTTTTCATATCATGAGTTCATGTATGCATCTATTTGGATTATTGATGCGTGAAACGGAAAACCTGCCTAAAGAGATTGAATACCTTAAAAAGGCATTATTACTTGCAAAACAAATCAATAGCATCGACCGACAAATGATTTCTAATTCAAATCTCGGTTCTGCTTTTTTGCGAAAGGGTCTGCTTGACTCGGCATTATACCATGCCCAACAAGCTGACTCATTTGCTTTACTTCCTGAATTCAAGAGGATTTATGGTGGAAGGAATAAAACGCTCATGGGGGATATTTATTTTAAACAAGGTGATTATCGTCAGGCGAAGTTATTATACTTGAACGGACTCGATTTATCAATAAAGACGAATAACCAGTTTAATGCTGCTATTACAAAACATAAATTATCTCAGCTGTATTTAAAAATCAAGCAAAACGATTCGGCACTTATTTATGCAAAGGATAATCTTTCCTTGATGAACTTTCTGCAACAAAATTTTGCAAACTTTCAGTTGAATTTTGGAACTCTGTATGAAGACATTTTTTTGGCATATAAACAGAATAATCAGCTAGATAGTGCCTACAAGTATTTGCTCATTACTTCTCAAATAAAGGATAGTTTGTATAAAGTAAGAATTGATAATCTAAGTGCTTTTCAAAATGTATCATTTGAAGAAACACTCCGTTTAGAAAGTTTAGAAAGTGAGCAATTACAAACAGAATCTAAAATTCGAATCTACAGCTTACTTGCCGGATTAATGGTAGTTTCTTTAATTGGAATTATATTATTTAGGAATAACAACCAAAGAAAGAAAAGTAATTTGCTGTTGACAAGTCAAAAAAATGAAATTGAGCAGCAGAAAAAGCAGGTAGAAGAATCAATGGAGCGATTACAATCTACCCAATCGCAATTGGTTCAGGCAGAAAAGATGGCCTCCTTGGGTGAGCTCACCGCAGGCATCGCCCATGAGATTCAGAACCCACTGAACTTTGTGAATAATTTTGCCGAAGTGAATGTAGAATTGATAGATG
>NZ_JBMLSD010000173.1:0-5639 GCF_049240685.1 Flectobacillus sp. | reverse complement strand
AATAACGATTTCCTACTTAAGCCAATGCGCCTTCAGCTATTGGCTTTTGGCAAAACTAAAAAACCCATTAAAACTCCTTGCCTATTGCCTACAGCCTATTGCCTACTGCTTATTATTGCAGGTAAAACTTTATTGAAGAGGCTCCCAAAACCAACTCTTATATCGTCTTTTTCGGCCCATCCTTTGATGATAACACTATCATAATCTTGCAAAAATACTCGCTCCTGATTGTTGGAAAGAGTCAGAGACTTTCTCCCATTTTCAGTAATTTCGAGTAAACACCCATACGAACCTGGTTCTGAACCAGAAATCGTACCCGAGGCTAATAAATCACCCGTATTTAGATTGCACCCGTTGATAGTATGATGTGCAATTTGTTGTGCCACATTCCAATACATGTGTTTAAAATTGGTTTGAGTAACAACGGTAGGCAAAGAATTTTCGGCTTGAATCTCAACAGATAGTTGAATATCAAAATTTCGATTTCCTTCAGTCTTCAAATAATCTAATACCTCTGGTTCTTGCGCAGGGCTTTTTACTCTAAAATGCTTTAGGGCTTCGAACGTAACCACCCAAGGGGAGATAGAAGAAAAAAAGTTTTTCCCTAAAAAAGGACCCAACGGTTGATACTCCCAACGTTGAATATCACGAGCCGACCAGTCATTGAAAAGTACAAATCCAAAGATATGTTCTTCGGCATTTTGGGCAGTAATTCTTTGCCCTAACTCCGAAGGTTTTCCAATTACTGTGGCCATTTCCAATTCAAAATCGAGTGCCCTAGTCGGACTAAATTTAGGAATCAAATTTTCGGAAGTACTTCGTTCCTTGTCAATAATTTGTCCACACGGACGATGAAAATTAACTCCAGAGAGCTGAATTGAAGACGCCCTACCATGATAACCTACTGGCAAATGTCTCCAATTAGGGAACAAGGCTTTATCGGGGTCTCTAAACAGCTTTCCTGCATTTTGGGCATGCTCAAGGCTTGAATAAAAATCTGTATAATCTCCAATCATAAAGGGAAAATGCATGGTAGCATCAGATTGTAAAATCAATCCCTCTTCTTCAATGGGTTCCCTTTCGGTAGATGCTTGAGATAATAAGAGTTGGAGTCTTGCCCTTAATTCTCTAACAGCTTCATTTCCGAGTGCCATAAATGAATTTAGGACGGGTTCTTGAAGCGTTTCAATTTCGAAACTCAATCCATCCAATGCGCCCTCGCTCACCAAAAAATGCATATCAAGAATATATTCACCAATGGCCACACCAATTCTTGGTGTAGGATTGGGTTGAGTAGAGAATACTCCAAAGGGTAGATTATGGATACTAAAATCTGAATCGGCCTGAACTTCTAGCCAGGTAGGTATGCTATGCCTCATTAGTTTGGATGAAATTTTAAGGTCAGTAAAATCGGAAAAGGCAACATTTTGTTTCTGAGGATTTCAAAAGAAGAATACTCCAAAAAACACAACTACCTGAAAATCAAAAGAATTATAGAAAAATCCAAATCTTTTGAATAGAACATTTTACTAGAACCGCAGACCACTGTAAACAAAGGCTTACCGATTACGATTGAATTTGTAGGAAAAGTTTTTCTATAGCTAACCAGTTATATTATTATAGATAGAATCCAGAATACGCACAAAAGTTTGATAATCACTTTCTGACAAATCGCCCCATCCTTTTCTTCGCACTTCGGCCACAATCGGAAAAGCATCATGAAACTTTTTTATGCCATCATCAGTCAATGTGATGTTAAATCTTCTTCGATCATTTTCGGCCATAGCCCTTTCGGCAAGACCTTTTTTGACTAAGAGATCTATAATTCGTGTAACTGTTGGCGCATCTTTTACGGTCATTTCAGCAAGTTCATTTTGACTGATACCGTTTTTTTGATTTCTAAAAATATGGTCCAACAAAACCCATTGGTCAACCGTAATGTCAAGCTGGGCATCGTCCAATTTTTTTTGTAGACTTTGCCGTATTTTTTTCATAGTGGTATCTATCTTAAAAAAATACGCACGTGAGTCGCTCGGATTGGTAGTCATATAAGAAAAAGGTATATATGGATACTGAGATAGTTTGTTATGTGTTACAGTTGTAATTGTTAGAACAACTGTTAGTGTTCAAATATAATAGAAAATCTCAATAACCTATCTACCCTTTTCCAATAAACCCTAAATCTATTGATTAAAGGGTACCTCTCAATGCTTGTTCTCTTTCAATTGCTTCAAAAAGTGCTTTAAAATTTCCTTTTCCAAAGGATTTGGCACCTTTTCTTTGGATAATTTCAAAAAATACCGTAGGTCTTGAAACTACAGGTTTGGTAAATATTTGTAATAAATACCCTTCTTCGTCTCTATCTACGAGGATATTGAGCGTGCGGAGCGACTCTATTTCTTCATCGATTTCCCCCACTCTTTCAAGTAAGGTATCATAGTAATTTGAAGGTACTTGCAAAAACTCCACACCTCTCGCCATCATCCCCCGAACGGTCTCAAGGATATTGTCAGTTGCAACTGCAATATGCTGCACACCTGCCCCTCCATAGAAATCAAGGTATTCTTCAATTTGAGATTTTTTCTTTCCTTCGGCAGGTTCGTTGATTGGAAATTTTATTCTTCCATTGCCATTTGACATTACCTTACTCATCAAGGCGGTGTATTCGGTCGAGATGTCTTTATCGTCGAAAGATACCAATTGCGAAAAGCCCATAACATTTTCGTAGAAAGCCGTCCATTGATTCATTTCGTTCCATCCGACATTACCAACCATGTGGTCTACATACTTGAGCCCTAGCTCAGTCGGACGATAACTTGGATTCCAAGCAGTAAAATTGGGCAAGAAAATACCATTATACCCTTTTCTCTCTACAAAAACATGAATGGTATCACCATAAGTTTTAATCGCCGAACGAACTACCGTACCGTGCTCGTCTGATTCTACAACTGGCTCAAAAACAGGTTCGGCTCCACGTTTGGTGGTTTCCTCAAATGCACTTTTGGCATCGTCTACCCAAAGCGCTACGGCCTTTACTCCGTCGCCGTGTAAATCGATATGACGACCAATCTCGGTATTACCAACCAATGGGGTAGTAAGCACCAAACGGATTTTATCTTGAACCAAAACATAGCTTTCGCGGTCTTTCAAACCAGTACTCAAACCAGCATAGGCCAAAGGTTGAAAACCCAAAGCAGTTTGGAAATAATGTGCCGATTGACGTGCATTTCCTACGTACATTTCAATATAATCTGTTCCATTGAGTGGCAAAAAATCAGTTTTTACCACTTCCGGAGTATGTATGTTTTCAGATACTAGCATAATGTTGTCCGATTTCTGAGTCGTGAAAAATAAAGGGGTTTTTCTTCTGTTTTACATTCATTCTTTTCTCCAATTCTCTCTCGATTTCGGGAATCGAATTGAATAAATCTTGGTAGGAGTCTATTACAAAATATTGAGATTGATAACGATCTTTGATATAAGGTGTATCAAAAATCCTTACTACATCATACGGTATGCGCTCCACGTTGGCGGCACTAACCGAATACGTACTTTCGCCAGAGGATGAAAGAATACCTGCCCCGTAAATTTTGAGCTCTCCATCCTCTTTAATCAAACCAAACTCGATTGTGTACCAATAAAGTCTGGCAATATATTCTACAGCCTCCTCGTCGTCGACAAAACGCAAGGCAATTCGTGCTAACTCTTCCAAAAAGTGACAAATCGAAGGGTTTGAAAGCAGCGGTACGTGTCCAAAAATATCATGAAACATATCTGGTTCTTCCAAATAATCGAGTTGCTCTCTTTTGCGAAGCCATGTGGAGGCACAAAAGTTTTTGGCCTGCATTAGTTCAAAAAATGGCTTATTGGCAATCAAGCCCGGCACCACATGAATCCTCCAGCCTGTATATTGATTTAAGAGAACGTTAGTTTCTTCGTAGTTTGGAATTTTATCTGCTGAAAATTGTACTCTTTCCAACCCTGTCAAATATTCTTTACTAGCCAAAGCGGGTAATTGATGGATTTGTCTTTCAAAAAGAATTTTCCAAACTTCTCTATCATCCGATGTATAAGCTTGATAGTCTTGAGACATCGAAAAAGGTTTAAAATCGTATTCCATTTTCTTAATAAGTTGTGCGTTGTTCTACCCTAATTACTATTTGTCTAGCCATGATTTATAGTACTTTCCATCATCTATTTTCATAGCGGCCTCAGTCAACATCAGAGGTCTAAAGGTATCTACCATTACAGCCAACTCTTGGGTCTCCGTTTTACCAATACTCCTTTCCATCGCTCCAGGATGCGGCCCATGCGGGATGCCCCCAGGATGTAATGAAATATGTCCCTGAGATATGTCATTTCGGCTCATAAAATCTCCGTCTACATAATACAGCACTTCGTCCGAATCGATATTGGAATGATTATAAGGAGCTGGTATGGCTTTTGGATGGTAGTCATACAAACGTGGGCAAAACGAGCAAACCACAAAGGCATCTGTTTGGAAGGTTTGGTGCACTGGTGGTGGCTGATGGATACGACCAGTAATTGGTTCAAAATTATGAATCGAAAAACCCCAAGGATAATTATAGCCATCCCACCCTGCAACATCAAATGGATGCGCCGCATACACCACCGAATGAAGATTTTGCTGTTTTTTGATTTTAATCAAAAAATCTCCTGTTTCTTGAAAAGTCTCCAAGTCTTGTGGCAACTTGTAATCTCGCTCACAAAAAGGTGAATGCTCCATCATTTGCCCAAAATGATTTCGATATCTTTTTGGGGTATAAATGGGATGAAAGGACTCTACAAATAGAATTCTATTATCGCTTGTTTCAAAATCAATTTGGTAAATCATCCCTCTTGGAATAACCAAGTAATCACCGTATTCAAAAGGGATGTTCCCCATCATCGTACGCAAAGTACCTTTTCCTTTATGTATAAAAAGAAGTTCGTCTGCGTCTGCGTTTTTATAGTAGTAAGTGCGAAGTGATTGCTGTGGTGCTGCCACTCCAATATGCAAATCGTTGTTGACCAACAAGGTAACACGACTATCTAAAAAATCTTTGGCGGGTGCTACATCAAAACCTATCAATTTTCGAGAAGCAATATTCTTTTCAACAGCAATTTTGGGTGCCGTGCTTATGTTCTCAATGATTTCTTTGACCTGTGTAGGTCGATGATGATGATACAGCAATGAGGACATTCCGTCAAAACCGATGGTCCCAAATAATTCCTCATAATACAAGCCTCCCGCTGGTTTTTCAAATTGAATATGTCTCTTTGTGGGTATTGATCCCAAACGATGATATATTGGCATGGCTATTATTGTTTTTAACAATATTTGTTACAACAAATATTAGTATGCAATTTTAGGATATATATTGATTAATTCCAAGAAAAAATTGATTAAAAATTATTTAGAATTTGTATAAGCCTATTGTGGAAAATTAGATTTAACTTTTTTGTTTTAGGCATGAGGCAAAAGGAAATAGGCAGAGAGATTTAAGTTTTTTGTCTGATTACTGGACAAAATGAGAAAAGGTATTTAGAATTTTCAATGAATATTTAAAAACAGTTTCAAACTGTTAAAAAAATGAGGCAAAGACAAAGTCTTGAACTAGGAATTTCAATTTTGTCCA
>NZ_JBMLSD010000172.1:0-12980 GCF_049240685.1 Flectobacillus sp. | reverse complement strand
ACTAATAACGTCTTTTTACTTAGATTACAAAAACTTTAAAAGATAAAAATACCAATTATCACCTAACAAGAACAGTCCTAAAACAAGCCTTATTCTTCTAGTCTGATAGTCTACGCGACAATTAAACTTTTGCAATTCAAAAAATACAACTATATTTAGTTAAAGAAGGAATTAATAGACAATCGTTGATTTTTTGATAAGAGTTTCAAAAATAGCTTCATTTACAATGTATACCTAATTTGTTTTAAAAACCTTCATTTGAATAATTCTATTCAAAAATTTTAATTATCTTTGACCAAAATAACTAAAACCACATTCTATACAATTTCATTTTAATAACAACACTTATTCTTTCTTTCAAAATGTCATTAGTTTCTACAATTACTAAAATCGAAAATAGGCTATTGCTAGCATTCTCTAGCTCTTCATGGTTACACAAAATATTACTAATCTGTATTTTCATATCTACCTTAAGTGCCTTTCCTCGATATGATTATGTTTACGAATTTCAAAATCTTCATAAAAATTCACATGGAGCTTGGGGTGTCTTGTGTTTGAGGGCAACTAATTTGATGGACATGAGTCTCATTGAAGCTGGCGATAGTCACACGCGTAAGCTTACGTTTAGATTAATTTTACCAATACTATTAAAACTATTTCATCAGAATGTGTGGCTAATAGTTATATTTCAGGGTCTATTAGGTTCATTTATGATGTATCTAATCGCAAAAATTGTTTATCAATTGACCTCAAATAAGCTCACCACCTTTTATTTTACACTTGCTACGAGCAGTATATATTTCGGAATATCAGCGTTTTGGGAACTAGGCGGCTTTGGTGATTCTATTGCTTATGCGATGCTTATAGTAGCAATGTATTATAGAAATCCCTTAATCATTTTTTCCGCTATTTCGATAGCATCTTGGACGGATGAACGTGGTTTTATTGCTGGCGGATATATAATATTCTGGTGGTTATGCAAAAATTCCATAAACACTAAAATGGAATTTAAAGAGCTTTTTAAACAACTATTTAGTAGGCAAACTCTGGCCATAGTGATGGCTTGGGCATGCTACATAGCCGTGCGTATTTGGTTGATTAAAAAGTACCATATTGTAGTTGATACTCATCAAATTGGTGGATTTATGCTTGGCCCCGAACACAGCTCGAGTATTGGTTTAGGACTTTGGTCTAGTATCGAAGCTTTTTGGGTTTTAATTTTAGTTACGGGGTTTATAATGATTGGAAACTGGCGAGAGATGCGATTTATTTTTGCAGGCTACGTATTCTCAATTTTATTTCTTTGCCTCACGAGTTGTATGGTCTCAGATATAAATAGAAGTATTTCATACGGATATCCCTTAATTCTGATCAGTATGCTTATAATGAACAAGTATATTTCACGAAGAGAATTACATTATTTTACTGCTTTTCTGTCTTTAATTTGTTTAATCCACCCTCTTTTATTGACTTTTGGATCAAATAAGGTCGTTTGGGCATATCCTTTACCTTATCAAGTGTTAATATTCTTTTTCAGATAACTTAAAAACATATCAGTTATTGAGTAATCGTGCAAATTTAGATTTAATTTTTGTATTGAAAGCACGAGGCAACAGGTACTAGGAAAAAGCGTTAAAAAGTTTTTTAGTAACAATACATATTTTTTTACCTAATGCTCAACGCTGAAAGCCGTAGGCTAAAAACTAATATTTTATCTTGCATATTAACTTATCTAAAAACATAAATTAGATTTTATTCATCCCGAAATAAGAAGTAGGATTATTCTCCCTTATTTTTATTAAAAAAAGCGATTGAAAATTGTTTTCCAATCGCTTTTTTAATGAAAAATTAGACAGTATTTTTCTCTAATTCTTTGAAGGTCCACCTCCGCCTCCACCATTACCGCCATCATTGGATTGCAAAGCTTGCTTTACATTGGTGTTGCCAAAATTGTAAGTAAGCGAAATCCTAAATCTACGGTTGTCCCAACGATAAGTGCCTACGCCTGTGAGGGTGGTCGTTTCAACGTTATTTCTGAAACTATTAAAGTTAAATGGATCTTGTACCAAGAATTTCACAGTAGCTTTTTTGTCCCAAAGCATTTTTTTCAAGCCAAAATCAAGCCCGCCTTGAGGTTTGGAAGTTTGAAAGCCCCATGTCTCGCCTGAGCTGTACCAGCCCGAAATCTCTCCTGAAAGAGTTTTGTTTAACGTAAATGTATGCTGCATATAAGCTCCATGATAGAGTTGGCTAATATCGACAACGGTACTTTCTCTTTTGTAATTATAGACATTGATACCTCCCCAATAATTCAAATTTATACTCCACCATTTTGTTGGGTTAAATGGTACTGAAGCATCTACGCTCCACCAACCAATTTTACCGTTGACATTTTCCATCGATTCACGAATCACACGACGACCGGGAATCAAGATGGTGTCTACGTCGAAAACCTCTGTAGAGAACTGATTAACAGATACATAGTTCAAAGAAAAACTGTATTTGTCTTTAATCGTATTGGTCAAACTAACCGTGTTATTGAGCGATGGCAGAATGGTTGGATTACCTGCCACATAACTTTGTGGTGAAAAAAATCTTTTGAAAGTATTAAAAACATCATCATTTGGTCGATTGATACGACGACTATATCCCAACGATATAGCGTAGTCTTTAGAAACCTTTTGGTTTAAAGTCAAAGTAGGAAATAAGTTCAGATAATCTTGCTTGGTTAATTGGTTACCTTCCTTGTCCAACCCTTGGTTGTTGGTTTGTTCAGCTCTCAAACCAGCCTGCACACTTAGATTTTTAGTTAATTCGGTATTAATCATGACATACGCTGCCGAGATTAGTTGATTAAACTTAAAAAATGAGCTTACCAAGGCTCCATTGTCACGGAAGTTATCGCTAAAATCGTTGGTATTTTTGGCATAACTAGCTTTAAGGCCTGTTTCGAGCTTAGTTTTAGTGGTAAGTTTTTTGATAAAATCTGCCTTCAAAACGAAGGTATTCCCATGGACAGGAAATAATATTTGATTGTTTGCCACAGAAGGATTAGCGTCATTCTGAGTAGTGGTTGTCACAAATCTGTCATCCCAACTTTTTGCGTTTAAAATCACATCAAAATCAACGGTCAATTCTGTGCCAGAGGTATCTATCTTTTGTTTGAGGTGAGTATTAAACGTATAATTGTCGAAAGTGGCTTCTCGGCTTCTATCCATTTGCAAGCTTTGGCGTATTGCTTCGGATACAGATTGTTGATTATATGAACGATTCATTGGGCTAAGCGTGTTTGCCCATTGTCCAGAAAAACCTATAGACGTTTTTTTCGAAAGGTCATAATCAAATCCAATTTTAGCACTCCAATTTTCAAAGTTTCCTTTTGCCAAACCTGTAATTACTCTTTTTTCTAATACAGCGCCAGTCTCAGATAAAAAATTCTGGACTTGGTCTTCAGAGTTATACCAAGCAGCATATTGACGGTTGATATTTCCGAAAATGACATATTTTTCACGACGTGAGTTTATGGTAATCCCTTGTCCATTTTTTGGCAAACCACCCACTCCTTTGTAATGGCTATAGCCAGCGTTGAGGTCTAGGGTATAATTTGTTCCAAAGTTTTTACCTTTTTTTGTTTTGATATTGATAATACCACTTGAACCAGAAGCATCAAAACGAGCAGAAGGGTTAGCGATGATTTCAATTTTCTCGATATCCTCACTTTTGAGCGTTTTCAAGAAATTGGCCAATTGTTCGTCGGTAAGATAAGTTTTGCGGTCATCAATCATGATGAGCACGCCATCTTTTCCTTTGAGCTTGATAGTTTCGGTATTACGGTCTACGGTTACACCTGGCACTTTTTCCATCAATTCCAAACCATTGAGTCCTGCTGCAGTTGGGCTAGCCTCCACGTTCATAATCATTTTGTCGCCATCGCGCTCAATCAATTGCTTTCGAGCAGTAACCTGAACCTCGCCCAGAGTTTGGGTCTCGGCCTTGAGTTGGATGATACCAATATCCTGTGTTTTACCAGACTCTAGATTGATTACTTGAAATGATTTTTGAAAACCCACCGCCGAAATCTGCAAGAGATAGGCTTGAGGTTTTAATCCTGAAAATTCAAATTTTCCATCCACATCAGCCGCATCACCTTTTACAAGGCTCGAATCCTTAGTATTTAAAATCAGTACATTGGCGAACGAAGCGGCTTGTTGTTTATCATCTACAATTTTACCTTTAATCTGTCCTAAGCTTGAATAGGTTATAAGGAGGCTTAGCATTAAGTTGATGAGGTTTTTCATTATTTAGAGAAGTTTAATTTCTCCAACAGATGCTCGAAATGCTATGTATGTTGCATAAGAGTTGACAAAATTTTAGGTCATCCTCAATAATATCAAACAACCCTTTAAAAATCAAAGCGTTATTTTGCGGGTTTTGAAGAAGAATTCCATTAATAGAATGAATACGCTATCATATATTTTTGTTAAGCTAGGATGCCCCGATTACAGAATATCTTTTGTTCTTTTTCCACCTAAATTGAGTCTAAACTTTAAGGCTACGGTATAAAACGACTGTTTTTCGAAGCCTTCTGTTGGATTTTCTCCAATGGTATAATCAAACCCAATTTGGCTCATTTTTTTACCATCCGCCGAGGTAAAAAATGTATAATTGAGGCTAGTATTCAAAAACTGCTGCGCAGTATTTTTGATGTCAGAAACTGTTTGGAAATAATTATAACGATATTGCCAGTCGAGTGATAAATCTAACTTTCCTTTCAGACTATTATTGGAAGGATAAAAACAAATATCTGTCGAAATACGACCGAATACACGATAAATATTACCTGCAGAAAAAGGACTCTCAGCATAGGTTCGATTTTCGTTTTCGATACCTATATAAGGCGTATACACAAAGCTCAATCTACTTCCAAGGCTCACAGGATGGTTTGGAATCCAGAAATATTTGGGATTCATATCTTTGAAAGCAAAAACAGGAGTCAAATAAAAGTTACTTTGAAAAGAAGCATTTTGCTTGATTTTATCCTCCATAAACTTAAAAGATTGCACTAATACAGGAGACCATTTTTTATGCTCCAAACTATTCATTCGCCATTCGGTTGCGACGCCACCAATCCACACACTTTGAGGCTTATCAATCAAAGTATTTCGGTGCAACTCTAGGTAGGGTATTACCGACACTGTACCTTTGGGATGATAATAGGCGCTATAACCAAGAGCCATGTCTACCAACCAAGACGCAGATTTTTCTTGTGGTTTGGTAAAAGTAATCGCAGCGGGTTTTGCCCAATCTTCTTTGTTTTGAAAAGATTTCCGAATGGTAAAACGGTCTACAAAATGGTTTTGAGCTTGAGTACAAATAGGAGTAGAAATACAACTGAGAACGATAATAATTAAACGCAAATTTAGTTTGTTCATGAGCAACGCAATTTTGGGAGATTGAGGGTAATTGCGAGATTTATTAAAATTTCCTTAAAAATCAATTGATAGTGTAAAACGCAAAATGAGTGGTTTATAAATCGTTAAAAATTCTCCCTGTTTCACAACTCCATCTTTATAAGATACAATTACCCGATACCTCAATACCTTCTTTTCTTGAAAATACAGCGCAAATCAAGTATTGCCAAATAGGATAAGTTCAATAATCTTCGATTAGCTCATTTTTAAGGTTTTTTTAAGTGAAATTAAAAGAAATTCATTTTTCAGCAGAGTCTTATCTCACTTTCAAAATCACAAAAAAAAGAGCTTTCATCACGAAGTAAGTATCGTTGATAACAAAGTATTGATAGACCTCAAAGTAATTGGTAGCTTCAAAACAATATTTCAAGATTTGATAATCATTAAACAAACATGTTTTAAACTATCATACCAAATGAAACAATTCTTTACAGTTCTTTTACTTGTGACAGCCTTTTATACACAGGCTCAAAGTGAAGTAGATTTGATGGATACAACCAGAGCAAATTTTTCTACTAAAAGTATTCCTCAGCTTAGAATAAGCATTGGCTTACCATCCTCTGGTTGGGAGTTTATTTCTTTTCCTCAGTTAGAATCATACTTAGAAACCTACAATGCTAAACCTAATTTGTTTTGTGGATATATTCCGCTACAAGTTAACTTGCTATACAACCGCTTTAAGTTTGATTTAGGTATCAATTACAGTACTACAAGTGGAGATAAATCTTATGGTTCTTTTGTAAGTAAATCAAGTGCCAATACAGCAACATTCACCGTTGGGTATGCTTTTTTGGCTGATCGAAATAATTACTTTTACCTTGATGGCGGAATCGGATATGCAAGCTATAATCAGTACATCACAAGAGTAAAATCAAGCAGTAGCAATAATAATTACCCCTTACCCAACACCATAGGTCAAGGAGTGAATTTTACTCAAAATCAACCATTTATAGACTTTGGTATCGAATATTTTAATAGAACACCACAAAAGTCAGCAGGAAGTTCTATAAAAGTAGGATATAGATTAGGATTTAGTAATAATCAGTGGGAACTAAGGTATAGCCCATCTCAAGATGGATTACCTAGTGATAAAATCTCCAATTTTTATATCCAAGTGATGTTACATTTTGGTCATAAAAAACTTTGATAAAAGAGTATGAGCTTCTATATAAATGTAATTTACACAATTGTATGGGCTAGTTTGAGATTTACTAGCACAGATACCCCCAAAGCAAAGTTATTTATTTTGCGAGAAAGAGAATTTTGGGGTAGTAGTGTTTCGATTATTGTTCAAGGAAAAAAAATCGCAGAATTATCACAAAACAGATATATCGAAATTGAACTCCCTGCTGAATCTACGATTATTGAAATTTCAAGAAACTCACAAGAAAAAATAGAGGTAAAGGCTGTTCTCACCTTGGAAGCAAACAAAACCTACTATCTAAAAGTGTATCGAGAATTAGATTATTTCAAAGACCAATTGATGCTTGGCAGGTTAGGTACACAATCGGCCCTCCAGGAGCTTAAGCACATGAAAAAATATGATTTACCTGCAATACCATAAAACTCATGAATCCAAAACTTACCAAAATGATTCGCTTTCTGGCACCAATTGGCTTAATTCTGTATTGGCTTACCCTTCTGAAAGCCTCAGCCATGCCCGAATCCAAAGAAGGTTTCATCTTACAAAGTGGCTATATCAAATACCTTTTGGGTTGGATTGGTATTTTTTTACTTGCCCTTGGTGCGTCTTATCTTCATTATAAGTGGATTTTCCTGAAAATTGTCTACCACAATAGCTCTGAGGTTCAATCTCTTTGGATGCCTTGGGTATCTATTTTGGCTTTGTTGATTTTTGAATTGCTACAATTTAGAACAGGACATTTTGGAGGATATATAGATGAAAATATTCTAATTAGTATTCTTGCAATTATGTTGATTTTATTGGTGGCGTATTGGAGTGATTACATAAGAACCAAACAGGCCCAAACACAATTACTACAGAGCAAGTCCGAAGCAGACCTTCATGCACTAAAGGCACAAATCAATCCTCACTTTTTGTTCAATATCCTAAACACCGTTTATAACCAAGCAAGCCTAGAAGAAAGTCCTAACACCGCTGATATGATTCTAAAAATTTCGGATTTATTGAGATTTGCGATTGAAGATGCTCCCAAAAATAAGATTCCCTTGGTAAAGGAGATACTTTTTCTCCAGAATTACATTGATTTACAAAAAGCCAGACTACCACAAAGCCCAGAGATTAAACTAGATTTTAACTGGGAAATTCAACCAAATACCTGTGCTATTTCTCCAATGCTATTGATGCCCTTAGTAGAAAATGCCTTTCGCTATGGTATAAGTCTCACACATCCTTGCTATATTCAGCTTTCGGCTAAGTTAGAACAACAAACTCTAACGTTTTTCATCGAAAATAGCAATTTTGCATCTGGTCGCGAAGGACTCGGCACTGGACTACAACAAGTTAAAGAAAGACTCAAACTTGAATACAAAAACCACTCAGATTTTTGTATTCTGAAAAGTGATGATACATTCAGCGTTCTATTAAAACTTTATATCTGTAGTTGAGTCAAGTACTCCAAAAACTGATTTACTATTAACCTGTAACATATCTATGAACTGTATTATTCTCGATGATGAACCAGCTGCTATTGCGATTCTTGAAAGATTTATTCAAAAAGTGCCCAATTTCCAACACCTTCGGTCATTTTACAATCCAACCGATGCTTTGGCTTTTTTTAATCAACAGCCTGTAGAATTGGTATTTTTAGATATTCAAATGCCAGACGTACTAGGGACAGAGCTAGTTAAACTTTTACCCAAAGGAACACAGGTCATTTTTACTACAGCTTATTCAGAATACGCAGTTGAAGGTTTTGAACTACGAGCAACAGATTATCTTCTCAAACCAATCAGCTTTCCTAGATTTTTGGAGGCCTGTAATCGTGCTATCGAAAACAGAATATCGCCTCATTTTGCGAACGAATACTTTTTTGTAAAAAATGCACATGATTGGGTTAAAATAATTTGGAAGGAGATACAATTTATACAGTCAGATGGAAACCTATTGTACTTTCATGAAAAAGACAAGAAGATAATTACTCGTATGACTTTAAAAGATATTATCCCACAACTTCCTGTTGGTCAATTCATCAGAGTCCATAAATCTTATATAGTTTCTTTGTCTGCTATCCGTAAAATAGAGCGTCATCAATTACACGTTCAAAATGCAATAATTCCAATCACAAATTCCTATAAAGATAGCTTAGAAAAGCATTTTGGTTTAAAATAACTTTTCTATGCTATCCTCTAGGTCTATCTCCTCGGCAAATCTTTTATGACCGCTTCAATCCAATATTGTTTTGGACTCCTCAATATTACTTGCGGATGAAAACCCGTCTCATCAATCGGATGCTTCACCGTCCAAGAGGATTGACTGATTGGGATATACAAATAATAGTTCTGATAGGGTAACTCTGTACGGTTTGACATTCCTTCATAATCCATCATACCAACAGTATGTTGTCCGTAGGTGACAACCTTCGAAGATTGTTTTAGCAGATAAAAAAAGTATTCGGTCGAACTCCCACAAAGCTCATCAAAGAGTACAGCCACCTTTTGGGGATACTTACTAACAGAATCTAAGGGAAACTGTACACTCGGAATAGAATAGAATTTTTCAGTAGTTTTTGGCAATTCCTCATAAGCTTGTCGATACGCCTGCATAATTGTATCGGGAAAATATTTGAGATACTCCTTGGGTAATTCTTGCGTAACATAACCCGATAAATCGTTGCGTTTATGCATCACATTTTCGGGACTAACCCTCAATTGGCTCTTTTCTTGTCGAATCGGATTTGTCATAAGATAGGGCAAAAGATGAACCCACCCCGATTCGCCTCCACCATTTCCTCTCAAATCTATTATCAAATAAGGATGGCTAATGATTGCTTGATGATGTTGTGCAACCAATGATTGTATAAAACCATCATTATTACCAAAACTTGGAATTCTTATATAAAAAAAGTCTTTGTTCAATGACTCAAAATGTACGCCCTGTTGGTGATTGCGCCAAGTAGAAAGTTCCTTTATTTCTTCCGAACTAGCCTTTTGAGGGGCGATTCTTGCCCAAATATTAAAATTCCAGATATACAACAAATTCCCTTTGTTGCTAACAGGAATGTCATTAGACATAAAAGTATCAAACAATTGGGCATACCATTGTTGGTTCTTTTTTAATAAAGTAAAATAAACAAACCCTTTGGGATATCCATCTTTCGACTCCAACTTGAGCGCTTTATAAACATTCGGTGCCGTATTGACAATAACTATTTTGGTAGTACTATCTTCATTAATCCAAGTCCCTTCCCACAAATCAGATTTTTTGGCAAAGGTTTTTGGAATAGGTAAAACTACACTGTCGTTTGCCGATTTTTCACGGAAACTAAAACTAAAATGCTTGTCTTTAAAAAAACGTACATATTGCCTGAGAATACTAAAACAGGCTTTTGGGTTAGTTTCGTGCGTGGATTTTGACAGTAGCGAGGTTTTGAGTTTTTGATAGCCCCTACCTTTCTCTCCGCTTACTTTGGAAGGAAAGCCAGCATAATTTAATTCAGTTTTTTGAATCATCATTTGCAAATTCTCTGTGCAATTACAACTGACTTGTGCATCAATTCCGAATTCAAATCCAAATAGAAGGAGTGTCAAATAGAATAACTTTTTCATAGATAGTTTTTTTTAGAGAAAACAACAGGATTTAGATTTTTTTAACAAAAAAATAACATTTTAGCTCAAAAAGCAATTGTAAGGTTGAAGGCACAGACGCTGAAAAACCACAAAATTTTTCTTCCAAATCGAAACTAGTTTAAACTTTTCGGCTGGTTATTATCTTTTTCGGAGGAATGGACGTAATTTTGTAAATACAATTTGAAGAATTGTGGGTTTACGATGCCTATCAACTCCAAAGTCATCGCAAAAGAAACAACAGATAAATTAAACGAAACGTGAAAAACATTCGTAATTTTTGCATTATTGCACATATTGACCACGGCAAAAGTACTCTAGCCGACCGTTTGATTGAATTTACTAATACCGTTCAAAAGCGTGACATGCAAGCTCAGCTTTTGGATGATATGGATTTGGAACGTGAGCGTGGCATTACTATCAAGTCGCACGCGATTCAGATGAATTATCAGCACGGCGACGAAAGCTATATTTTTAACCTCATTGATACTCCAGGACACGTTGACTTTTCCTACGAGGTTTCTCGCTCAATTGCTGCCTGCGAAGGTGCACTTTTGATTGTAGATGCTTCTCAAGGTATCGAAGCTCAAACTATCTCAAACCTTTTCTTGGCCTTGAATCATGACTTGGTGATTATTCCAGTGTTGAATAAAATCGACCTTCCGGGGGCGATGCCAGAAGAGGTAAAAGATCAAATCGTAGACCTATTAGGCTGTGACCGTGACGAAATTATCCATGCTTCTGGAAAAGAAGGGATTGGTATCAAAGATATCCTAGATGCCATCGTCGAGCGTGTACCCGCACCAAAAGGCAACCCAGATTCTGAATTACAAGCCTTGATTTTTGACTCGGTATTCAACTCATTCCGTGGAATTGAGGTTATCTTCCGTGTTTATAATGGTAGTATCAAAAAAGGTGACAAAGTAAAATTTGTGGCTACTGGCAAAGAATATACTGCCGATGAAATTGGGACTCTTCGCTTTGACAAAGAACCAAAATCAGAAGTTAAGGCTGGTGATGTAGGTTATTTGATTTCGGGTATCAAAGACGCCAAAGAGGTAAAAGTTGGGGATACCATTACCCACCGTGACAAACCTTGCAAAGAAATGATTCAAGGTTTTGAAGAAGTAAAACCAATGGTTTTTGCGGGTATTTATCCTGTAGACACAACCGAGTTTGAAGATCTTCGTGATGCAATGGAGAAATTGCAATTAAACGATGCATCTCTGGTTTGGGAGCCCGAAACTTCCGCCGCCCTTGGCTTTGGTTTCCGTTGTGGTTTCTTAGGAATGCTACACATGGAAATCGTTCAGGAACGTTTGGAACGCGAATTTGATATGACTGTAATTACAACAGTACCTTCTGTAAAATTCAAAGTAAATACCACACGTGACGGTGAAATTTGGGTATCTGCACCATCTGAATTACCCGATCCTAATAAAATCGAAAGCGTTGAAGAACCATTTATAAAGGCACAAATCATTTCTAAATCTGAGTATGTTGGAACGATTATGAAGCTTTGTATGGATAAACGTGGTATTCTCAAAAATCAGATTTACTTGACCTCTGACCGTGTTGAGTTACAGTTTGATATGCCATTGTCTGAGGTTGTTTTCGACTTCTTCGATAAATTGAAAACTATTTCTCGTGGATATGCTTCATTGGATTATGAATTCAAAGGCTACGAGGAAAGCGACATGGTAAAGCTTGATATTATGCTAAATGCTGAGCCAGTCGATGCACTTTCGGCAATTGTACACCGCGAGAAAGCCTACGAATGGGGTAAACGTTTGTGCGAGAAATTAAGAGAATTATTACCTCGCCAACAGTTTGAAATCGCTATTCAGGCAGCCATTGGTCAAAAAATCATTGCTCGAGAGACCGTAAAAGCACTTCGTAAAGACGTATTGGCAAAATGTTATGGGGGGGATATTTCTCGTAAACGTAAATTGTTGGAAAAACAGAAAAAAGGTAAGAAGAGAATGCGTCAAGTAGGTAACGTAGAAATTCCTCAAGAAGCATTTATGGCTGTCTTGAAATTAGACTAACATGAAGATGGAATTGTGAGTTTTGAATAAAGTTTCTTTTCAAAAATGACATAATTACACTTTCCTTATAAACGACAAAAGCTCAAGCGCAAGTTTGGGCTTTTGTCGCTTTAATACAATACAATTTAGCGTATACCTCTTACAGCTAATTTCAGTCATATCTTTATCCAACCTATCTCATATTGCTACGCCAATATTCCTTCTATCTTGCCAACAGTCAAAACCGCAAGCAATATGGAAAAGTTAGCAATAAAAAAACAGCTTTTTGAAAAAGCTATTCAGCAACAACAAATTTTAGTAAATGATATTCAAAAACATCTTTCTGACTTAAAAGAAAGCATAACCTCTTTAGAAGTTGGTAGTTTTGGAGGAAGTGACGACGCCCGCAGAGAAGAAGATTTTGAGGATATCCAACAAGAAAAAATTCATTTGGCAAACGCCAAAGCTGAACTCAATAAACTTGAAACTTTGTATCAAGATTTGCAAATTGATTCGAAGGTCAATGTGGGAAGTATTGTCAAAACAGAGCTTTTCAATTTTATTTTTGCCATCAATATGCCACAAATTGAAGCAAATGGCGAACGATACATGCTAGTATCAGACCAAGCGCCAGTGTTTAAAGCATTAGAAGGAAAAACCCTTGGAGAAGAAGCACAAATTAATCGGCACCATTATACGATAAAGGAGATTTTTT
>NZ_JBMLSD010000171.1:0-12602 GCF_049240685.1 Flectobacillus sp. | reverse complement strand
CTAAAATATCCACATAAAAACATGATTCAAAAGAGTGCACTATATATTGGTCTAATTCTTCTACTAGCCAGCTGTTCGGTGACTAAAAAGCTCCCCGCTGGTGAAAGCCTATATACAGGAGCCGAAATTAAAATCAAGGCGGATTCAAGTATCAAAAAATCCGAAATTGAACGTGTAAGCACCGAATTAGCCGAATTTGTAAGACCCAAACCCAACACAGCCATCATGGGGTTTCCATACCGTGTGTGGCTCTATTATGTGATGGGCGAACCCCGCAAAACAAAGGGATTTAGGTCTTGGTTTCGCCGTAAATTTGGAGAGCCCCCTGTATTAGCTAGCCGAGGTGTTATCAATGCCAATGTCAAACAAATCAATGCGCTATTAAACAATGAAGGGTTTTTCAGAACTACTACTCTAGGAGACCTAGTGGATCAAAAGCGATTAGCCAAAGCCGTTTACACCGTCAATCTAAAGCCTCAATATCTCTTAGATTCAATTCATCTCGAAACGTATGCTGATACGAGCGTTTTTGGCAAGGCTTTGGTCAATGCCCAAAAGCGAACACTTTTGGTACGAGGAAACCCCTACAATTATGAAACCCTTTTAGCGGAGCGTAACCGTATAGAGCGTGAACTAAAACAGCGAGGATTTTATTACTTCCGCCCCGACTATGTGATATTTAAAGCGGACTCGATGAGTAAAAAAAATAAAGTGGATATCACGATTGAAATAAAACCAGATGTAGCACAAGTAGCAAAAAAAATATACTACATCAACGATATTCATGTAATTACCGATTATGGCGACACTCGAGTAGATAGCCTAAAGACAAGTTCGGTTTATTATCAAGGTATTGAAATCCAAGACCCTCTACACAAATACCGCCCAAAAGTATTTGCAGATGCTATTGGATTCCGTCATGGACGCAATTACTCAAGTCGTTTTCAAGATATATCCTTATCGCGTTTGATTAATCTCAAAAACTTTAAGTTTGTCAAAAACAAATTTGAATTAGTAACTCGTTCAGATTCGGCCTTGCTGGATGTATATTATTATCTAACTCCCCAAAAACATAAGTCACTGCAAGCAGAATTGAGTGGTTCGTCCAAATCAAATAACTTTAATGGTACCGATATTGCCGTGAATTGGCGAAATCTCAATTTATTTAAGGGTGCTGAAATATTTACGATTTCGGCTTCTACAGGGTTACAATTTCAAGTAGGTGGCGGTGCTAATTCGCTCAATAACTCTACTTATAAGGTGGCAACCTCGCTTACTTTACCACGTTTTGCCGTACCCTTTATCAAGTTTAATCCAACCCGCAATCAGTCTTTACCTTCTACAACATTCAACGTTAACTACGAATACATCAATCGTGGGGGCATGTATAGAACAACCTCCTTGAGCGGTTCGTTGGCTTATGATTGGAGTCAGAACGCTACACTTAGGCACACTTTTACGCCACTATCGATGAGTTATGTACGAACATTTGATTTTTCATTTGACTACATCAACTACATGCTCTTGTTTGCACCCCAACAATTGGGAACGATATTAGACCAAAACACCATTATCCCAAGTTCGATTTATCAGTTTTATTACAATCCACGACCAAGCAAGAGCTCAACTTTTGCGCTTTCAGGAAGTATTGAATTGGCTGGAAATTTGGCAGGAGCATTAGCCAAATCTGCGAACACAAGCGGAGAAGCCAAGACCTTATTTGGTGTAGGATATTCACAATATCTCAGAAGTGACCTAGATTTAAGATATAGCAAGACTATCAATAGCAAAATCAAATGGGCCAACCGTATTATGCTTGGCTTTGGGCTACCTTATGGCAATTCTAATTCGCTTCCATTTCCCAAACAATACATTGTTGGGGGAAGTAATAGTATCAGAGCATTTGTGGCAAGAGGTATAGGGCCTGGTTCATATTTGGCAACAGGAGATAATGCAACTACCTTTTTGGGTTCGCAAGCGGGTGATATGAAATTAGAATTAAATACAGAACTTAGAGCAAAAGTGAATGATTTTATTCAAGGGGCTTTGTTTGTGGATGCAGGAAACGTTTGGATGTACAAAGACGAAGTTCTTTATGGTTCAGATGGTGTTTTTACAAAAGATTTCTATAAGCAACTGGCTGTTGGTGCGGGGATTGGCCTTCGTTTTGATTTTACCTATCTGCTACTTCGATTCGATTTGGCAACACCCTTACGCAAGCCATACCTCCCTGAGTCTGAAAGATGGGTCATCAAAGACATTGATTTTTCTAAGTCCGAATGGCGGAAAGAAAACTTAATTTTGAATATTGCAATTGGACTACCATTCTAAGAATAGTACAAGTTTACTCAATTCTAAATGCTTGTAAGAGAATTGATATAGCATATTTACGAAAAAAGGTAGTTTAACTTGGCAAGAAACTTTTTTAATTAAAAAACTGGGGTTATTTTTGTGACCTAGTTTCTGATAACGAGTCAAATAAATACATAGCAATGAATCGCAAAAATATCTTAGCCATCGCAGCAGTAGCCATGTTAGCAGTAGCTTGTGACTACCAAAAAAACAATACTATCAAGCAAAAAGACCTACGTGCAGGAGATGAGTATGTGTACGGCGTTCACCCAGACAGTGCTGCACGTCAAACAAAAAACAAGTATACAGCTAAGCCAGAAAACGAAGTAAGAGCTGCAAAAATTCGTGAGAAATTGTACGGCCCTGCCGCTGAAATTACTCAAGGAAATTAGTTTTTGAAGATTTCAATCTTTTTTTATAGATGATAAAAAGCGTTGCGACTCTGTTTGTAACGCTTTTTAGTTGGAAGGCACCAAAACATTTTTTCTGCCTTATTGATTTAACCCCCCCTTTTTTAGAATTATGAATATTGCATTAGTAACAGGCTCTGCTGGCCTTATTGGTAGTGAAGCGGTATCATTCTTCTCTGAGAAATTTGACCTCGTGATTGGAATTGATAACAACATGCGTCAATATTTCTTCGGTCAGGAAGCTTCAACTGCTTGGAATCGCAATCGCCTAGAAGAACAATTCGCTAATTATAAGCATTATCAAGCTGATATTAGAGAAGTATCTCAGTTAGAGGTTATCTTCAAGGAATTTGGGGCTGATATCAAGTTGATTCTACACACAGCAGCGCAGCCTTCTCATGATTGGGCTGCAAGAGAACCATTCACTGATTTTTCAGTAAATGCCAATGGTACCCTCAACATGCTCGAAATGACTCGTTTGCATTGCCCTGAGGCTGTATTTATTTTTACGTCTACCAACAAAGTCTACGGAGACAATCCAAATTTCTTACCATTAATCGAAACTGAAACTCGTTGGGAAATCGATCAAAATCACCCATATTTCACAAATGGTATTGATGAAAATTTGAGTATCGACCATACAAAACACTCATTGTTTGGTGCTTCAAAAGTTGCCGCAGATATCCTTGTACAAGAATACGGTCGTTACTTCGGTATGAAAACAGGTATTTTCCGTGGTGGGTGTTTGACTGGGCCAAACCACTCTGGTACTCAGCTACATGGATTCTTGGCATATCTTATGAAATGCGCTATTACAGGTAATCACTATACGATTTTTGGTTATAAGGGTAAACAAGTTCGCGACAATATCCACTCTTATGACTTAGTAAATATGTTCTGGCATTTTTACCAAAATCCGCGCGTTGGAGAAGTTTACAACGCAGGTGGTGGTCGTTTTGCCAACTGCTCAATGCTCGAAGGTATTGCTATTTGTGAAGAAATCACTGGCAAAAAAATGAGCTATAGCTATTCAGAAACCAACCGTATCGGTGACCACATCTGGTATATCTCAGACCTCTCGAAGTTTAAGGAACATTATCCTACTTGGAACTGGAAATACGGCTTGAACGAAACATTACAACAAATCCACGACGGTATTGCAAGCCGATTATAATACAAAAAGGACTTAGGATTTACTCTTAAGTCCTTCTTTATTAAATCATTAAATCTCGATTTTATGCTTGATTTATCGTCAAAAAAACAGTGATTTGCAACCTTAAAGATTTGTAATTAAACTTCTGGAAGACTATATTTGATAAATTTGGGTGCCGTCATTTCTAATAATTTGAGTTGTAAGTAAATCTTTTTAGCCACTAACAGAAAAACATTTTATTTACAACAAAAATTTTTTTATAAAATAATACCCTTTATCAGTACTAAGTTTACTTCTTTTTATTTTTTAGCTCGACTCAAAAGAACACCGCCTTTCTGAATCAAAAATGCTAAATTTACGAAGTTTATCAATTGACCTCATTGCTGAAGTAGACAAAGCAAACGTTTGTTTTCTAGTATGAGTCAATTATCTACATTACAGTTCATTACCAATGAGATATATTCTTTTGGTTTGATGATTATTTTCCAAGTAACATAATAGGCCTTCATGGCCATTGTATTAATGAACATATTAGGTATTTCTGCTTTTTATCATGACTCAGCTGCTGCAATTACACAAAATGGTGAAATTGTTGCAGCCGCCCAAGAAGAACGCTTTACTCGTATCAAGCACGACCCGGGGTTTCCAACCCTTGCAGTTGAATATTGTCTGAAAGAAGCTGGTTTGAGTTTAGATCAATTAGATGCTATTGTATTCTATGATAAGCCCTTGTTGAAATTTGAACGTCTTCTCGAAACATACTATGCGTTTTCACCCAAAGGGCTTCTTTCGTTCTTAACGGCTATTCCTGTTTGGTTGAAAGAAAAAATGTTTCTCAAACGTATGCTTTACGAGGAACTCTTCAAAATAGGGAATTTTGATAAAAAGAAAGTTAAATTACTTTTTCCAGAACATCACCTATCACATGCAGCAAGTGCTTATTATCCATCTCCCTTTGAAGATGCCGCTGTATTAACAATCGATGGTGTTGGCGAGTGGGCCACTGCTTCTATTTGTCATGGTGTAGGCAAAAACCTTACAATTTTAAAAGAATTACAATTTCCGCATTCTTTAGGCTTGCTTTACTCTGCAATAACCTATTTTGCGGGGTTCAAAGTAAATTCTGGTGAGTACAAACTGATGGGCCTCGCACCGTATGGTGACCCCAATTCAGAACAAACCCTCCAGTTTGCCGAAATTATCAGAACCAAACTTATTACCATTTATGAAGATGGCTCTATTTGGCTTAATCAGAAATACTTCGATTATGCAACAGGCCTAAGAATGGTAAAAGATAAAGAATGGGAAGCACTATTTGGCTTCAAACGCCGTGAATCTGAGTCAAATCTCGAAGAGGTTCACTGTAACTTTGCACTGGCTGCTCAAATTGTTACAGAGGAAATCGTCATCAAAATGGCCAAAGAAGCGCAACGACTCACAGGCTCCAAAAATATCTGTTTGGCGGGTGGTGTTGCACTCAATTGTGTAGCAAACGGCAAACTACAAAAAGCCAATATTTTTGAAAATGTATACATCCAACCTGCCGCTGGCGACGCTGGTGGAGCCTTGGGTGCAGCTCTGGCTGGCGAGTACATTTATTTTAAACAGGATAGAAAATTAACACCAAATGCTTTGGACGAAATGAAAGGCTCTTATTTGGGCCCCGAATTTTCGGATTTGGACACAAAGCAAATGGCTCGAAAATATAAAGCTGAATATACCTACTTCGAGAATTTTGATGAACTAGCTGCACGTACTGCTCAAATTCTTTCGGAAGGTAATGTTGTTGGATGGTTTCAGGGAAGAATGGAGTTTGGCCCTCGTGCGCTTGGCGGACGTAGTATATTGGGAGATGCACGAAATTCGGAAATGCAGAAAAAACTCAATCTCAAAATCAAATACCGTGAAGGCTTTAGACCTTTTGCTCCTTCTGTTTTGGCTGAAGATGCAGCAGATTATTTTGAGCTTGATGGTTATTCTCCGTATATGTTGCTGGTGCATGGTGTACAAGAAAAACGTAGAAATCCACTACCTGCCAATTATCGTTCGCTGCCATTGATGGAAAAACTGTATTATTTACGCTCTGACTTGCCATCTATTACTCATATTGACTTTTCTGCACGCATCCAGACTGTTCATAAAGAAACCAATCCTCGATACTGGACATTGATTAATGAGTTTAAAAAACAAACAGGTTATGGAGTTGTTGTGAATACGTCCTTCAATGTTCGTGGCGAACCTATCGTATGTACGCCAGAAGATGCCTACAAATGTCTTATGCGTACAGAAATGGACTACCTAGTTGTTGGAAACTTCCTTTTCTCAAAAGTCAATCAACCAAAATGGAATGAAGGTGACGAGTGGAAAAATGAATTCAAACTAGACTAAACCATTGAATTTATGAACAGAAAATTAGCAATTCTTATAGCTATTGGACTGATACTGCTTTGTGTAGGCAGTACAAGTTTATTGCTTTTGGATTTGATAAAAGGTGATGGCAACATGGTTGTTGCTGGTATTCCGATGTTACCTATTGCCAAATGGAGCTTTATCATCGCTTTATTATGGGCTTTGTGGACGGGAGTAAAGTTCAAAGTAGAGGCATTATTAAATTTATTCCTTGCCTTTTTCATGACCATACTAGTTGTGGCTGTACTTGAAATAGGCTCAGGCTGGGTACTAAAAGCACAAGCAAACAAAGGACCTAAAATTGAAGGACCCGAGCATTCTATGGATATGGATCCAATTCTAGGATACAAACCCAAACCTAATGGTACTTATTCGGGAATAAAGAAGGTAGATGGTAAAGCGATTTACGACATTCGCTATCAAACTGATAGCAACAGTCTGAGAATAACACCCACAGATAGTTCCAAAAAACCAATTGATTTTGCTCAGTTTTATGGCTGCTCAATGACCTTTGGGGAGGGTGTTCAAAGTAATGAGACTATTCCGTTTTATTTTGGTCAATATACCACTAACTTTACTCCTTACAATTTTGCCTATAGTGGCTACGGACCACATCAAGCACTTGCTCGATTGGAAACCCAAGCTCCCTCACAAATTGTAAAAGAAAAGCATGGGGTCGGATTCTATATATACATCGATGACCATGTTAATCGAGTACTTGGTACAATGACCAACTTTGGTTACAACAGAGGAAATGCGCCCTATTATCATAATGAATCAGGAAAGCTTGAACATTCGGGGTTATTTAGTAATGGTCGAAAACTACGGTCATTGATGTATAGCATCATGTTGGAAAGCAATCTTCTTAAGCTCTTTAAGGTAGGGTATCCCTTCAAAATTACGAAGGATGATTATGCACTCACAGCCGATGTAATTGCAGGAGCTGCCAAAGCATTTGAGGTACAATTTCCAAGACAGCCCTTTTATGCAGTCATTTACCCAACTACCATAGATAGCAATCTTATTATAGGATTATTGAAAGAGCGTAATGTTAAAGTAATTGACCTTTCGAAATTATTTAATCCATTAGACCCTAGATATGCAATTCCTCATGACGAGCATCCTACGGCACTAGGAAACCAAGTATTTACGAAGGCTTTGATTCAAAAGATTAAGGAAGCCCAATTACCCAAATAACGCTTACACAACAGCATAAACTACAACAATACCATGGATTTTTTAACAGACTTGCTTAGCTTTTTGAAAGAGCGCAAAAAATGGTGGCTTTTACCAGTTATTATTGTCTTATTATTAATTGGTGTGTTAATTGTAATTGGTGGTGGTTCAGCCATTGCTCCATTCATTTATACATTATTCTAAGCAAAAGGCCTCTACGAGCAGAGCTATAATCATGGCATTATAGCTCTCTTGTATTTCTAAGGTATTGATTATAGAAACATTTTGCTCCTAGCCATTTTTGACTTGGAGAATCAAACTGCTTTATTTTATGAAAAGAGAAAAAAACCTTGAAACCATGCTGGTTATTACAGTAGGGTTGTTAGTATTATATGTTATTTTTAAGTCAAAAGCTTTACTAATTGCATCCTTAGTAATTGGTTTGACAGGCGTATTTTCAGATTTTCTTAGTGAAAAAATTACTTGGGTTTGGGGAAAGTTCGCCCTAATTTTAGGCAATATCAATGCAAAAATTTTATTGTCTGCCATATTCTTTGTATTCCTTACCCCTATTGCATTTATCTTCAAACTTACTAAAAAAGATAATTTACGACTAAAAGAAGGTAAAAACTCTGTTTATCAAGACAGAAACCATTTGTATGAATCAAAAGATTTAGAGAATGTTTGGTAAGTCTTCAAACAAATTTGTTGGTAATAGTGAAAAGAAAAACGAGAACTCCTCCTCGGCTACAACCTGTCTGTATTACAATTTAACAATATCATGCCCAATACCATAAAAATACTCATTCCGCTTTATAACGATTGGGATGCTCTAGAACTACTACTCGAACGAATCAAACAAGCCGTTGAGCCTAGTTTTTTTGAGCAACTATCCTTTGTAATCGTGGATGACTGCTCATCTATTCCTTGTGATATACATCGTTTTTCAGCTTATAAACTTGAGATTATCAGACTCTGGAGAAATGTAAGCCATCAAAAAGCAATAGCGCTTGGACTTGCATTCTTAACCAAAGAGCGTACTTGCGACTATATCTTGGTGATGGACTCTGACGGAGAAGACCGCCCCGAAGATATGGAAGGGCTTTTTGAAGCATGCGTAAAGACGAATCAAATTGTTTTTGCCAAACGAGCTAAAAGAAGTGAAGGACCCATTTTCCGTGTTGGATATCTGATTTATAAAGCCTTATTTTGCTTATTGACAGGAAAAGTCATTGAGTTTGGAAACTTCAGCATTCTTCCTTTCGAACATGCCAAGAAGCTAGCCTACGTTTCCGAAATATGGAATCACTTTCCTGGCGGAGTTATCAGATCAAAATTGCCCTACAGCTCTATACCAATCATTCGGGGTACAAGGTTAGCAGGTAAGTCAAAAATGAATTTGGTATCCCTGATTTTACATGGACTGAGTGCCATCTCTGTATACCTCGATACTGTTGCCGTTCGGATTGTTCTGAGCTCCTTGGTGCTAGTAGTATTATCTATTTTGGTCGCACTGGTAGTTACGGTTATTCGACTGACGACGCCTTACGCATCGCCAGGTTGGGCCACTACACTGGTATCAACTTCTATTATTGTAATTTTACAGGCATTTTTGAGCTCCTTGTTTTTGGTATTTACGGTATTAAACTACAGAACTCAAAAACATTTTGTCCCAGCCTTAGAGTATCACGAACTGATTCAGCAAGTTGATGCTACTGAATTAGTAAAAAATAGCTAATATTCTCATCACTTGCCCAATTAATATCCCAAAATGAAATTAAGTGTTGTTATTCCCGCATACAATGAAGAGGAGTCAATTCCTGAAACGCTTAGAACGCTGTATGCCACACTCAAAAAATATAATATAGATCACGAAATTTGTGTAACCAACGATAATTCAAAAGATCGTACAGAAGAGGTATTGAAATCTCTCCAATCAGAAATACCTACTTTAGTGTATTTTACCAACAAAGGTCCCAATGGCTTTGGATATGCAGTACGATACGGACTAGAGCGTTTTTCGGGTGATTGTGTCGCTGTTATGATGGCCGATATGTCAGACGACCCTGAAGATTTGGTGAAATATTATAATACCATGGTAGCTCAAAATGTGGATGCCGTGTTTGGAAGTCGTTTTATAAAAGGCGGTAAAGTTTACGACTACCCCAAACTAAAACTCTTTATCAATCGTGTGGCTAACTTCATTGTAAAAATAACTACGGGTATCAAAACCAATGATACCACAAATGCATTTAAGCTATACAAACGTGAAACTATTGAAGGAATAAAACCCTTTTTATCGCCTCATTTCAACCTTACCGTTGAGTTGCCTTTAAAAGCCTACGTGCGTGGTTACTCTTATGCGGTTGTCCCTAATAGTTGGACTAATCGTAAATACGGAGAGTCAAAATTAAAGATTAAAGAAATGGGAAGTCGTTATTTCTTTATTTTGTTGTATTGTATGATTGAGAAGTATTTCTCAAGAGGCGACTACATGAAGAAATCATAATCAAGAGTCATTGTTAATTGAGTGATTGTTTCAATACCAGTAAAATCTAGTTTGGTTTCATCAAAAAAGCGGTCAGGAAATATTTTCTGACCGCTTTTTTGATGAAAATTTGGAATAACTCATACTTTATTTATGTAAAAACAACGCTTGCAAAGCACTTAGCTGAAATAGTGCATAGGTGAGTGTTACTCCCCAAAATATGGCAAAAATGCTCATTGTTACCAATATTCTCAGCACCGATACCCTAAATGATAACGCCAATAAAGTACCTCCTATTGGGGTAAAAAACAAGGGTGTAAAGCATGATATTCCCCAAATACCTACTCTTCTCCATAACTTCACCGCAAATCTTGTACGACGAGAAAATAGCTTTGCAGGAGTTTTTCTATATTTTTGTATCAGGCTACGCACACTTGTTCCGATTACCAAAACACAAACAACGGTAATCATCATTCCTAAAATGGTGCAAATGGCGGTTTCCCACCACGTCAATTCTAGTATTAGTCCAGCAATAGGACCATTCAAAAACTTAATTGAAGTGGCCACCATTACCGCAAAATATTTCCCTATGGCCATAGCAATGTAGCAATTATGATTTGTGACAAAGTTACAACGCTATCGTCATTTGTTTTATATAAACATTAATCTTGTTAAAAAAAACAAGCCTTGCTTATGTTCTCTAAACGCCTTTGGGGGTTAATCTTGTTTATCTTACTCGTTATTGATCATACTCAAGCACAAAGTGTTTTTGTACCGCTCAATACAGACTACTATGATTTGCTTGATAGATATGAAATCAAATATGGTCGATTTTCTAAAACTTTTCACACTGGTATAAAACCCTATACCCGCAGTGATGTAGCGCAATTTGTAGAAACAATTGCTCAAGACCCCAATCTCAAGGCTGATTATATTGATCAATATAACTTCAAGTACTTCTTGAATGATAATTGGGAATGGATTTCGACTCCTCCTGATAGCAGTAAATCTTCACTATGGAAGTACTTCTATAAAAAGCCTTCGGATGCTTATTCAATACATAACAATGATATTGATTTGCACATCAATCCAGTCATGAATGTGCAGATTGGTGCGATATCAGGTGGGAATCAGTCTTTTTATTCCTTAAATACCCGTGGCATCGAGATTAGAGGAATGATTAACGAAAAGATTGGTTTTTATACCTATATGACCGATAATATTTCCAGAATTCCTGATTATATCAAAGCATACGCAGATTATTTTAATCAAAATACCCCAACCACCGCTACGCAAATTGCAGGTATGCCTGGCGAAGGGCTGACCAAGTATTTTAAAAAAGACCCTCTAACGACAGACTTCTTTTCGGCAAGGGCATATATAACCTTTCAGGCCACCAAAAATATAGGTATACAATTTGGGCATGATAAAAATATTATTGGAAATGGATTTCGTTCGATGATTCTTTCTGATAATGCAGCACCTTATTTATTCTTAAAACTTACCACCAAAATTGGGGCATTTCAGTACCAAAACCTTTTTGCAGAGCTCATCAATCCCGGTCGTATCTCGCCCGATCAAGTTTTTCCTAAGAAATACATGGCAATGCATCATTTAAGTGTCAATATTTCTCCAAAGCTCAATATTGGCCTTACCGAAAGTGTAATTTTTAAAAGAGATAGCACTAATGGATTGGGTGGATTTGAATTAAATTATCTTAATCCTGTTATATTTTATCGTTTTGTAGAAAGCTTTCAGGGAAGTGGCGACAACGCCTTAGTCGGATTAGATTTTAAATATAATTTTGCTAAAAAATTCTCTGTTTATGGACAATTTATGTTGGATGAATTTATTATTAAAGAGATTTTTGCTAATACTGGCTCTTGGACAAACAAATACGGTACACAAATAGGACTCAAATATATTGATGCATTTGGCATAAACCACCTCGACTATCAAGGCGAATACAATATGGCTAGACCATATACCTACAGCCATAGCTATACAGGCTTGAGTTATTCACATTATAATCAGGCATTGGCTCATCCTTTGGGTGCCAATTTTTATGAATGGACTCATACAGTAAGATTTCAGCCTATGCCAAAACTACAATTAGTAGGTAGATTTGTTTTTGCCAGTTACGGCGACGATAGCAACGGAACAAATTGGGGACGTAATATATTGTTAGATTATAACTCCAGAAGTAGATGGGTTTTATATAAAGACAACCTAGGTAATACGTTGGGGCAAGGCGTGGCTACCCAAAGTACTACTGTTGATGTTAGAGCTTCTTATCAGTTTAAACATAACTTTTTTGTTGACTTACACTATCTCTTGAGAGATTACAAAAGCCAACAAAGCTCCCTCAATAATGTGACAAATTTATTGTCTATTGGCCTTCGTTGGAATACATCTGATAGAGGACAATATTATTAGCAATTTGCGCCATTCCAACTTGTAATGATTACATATTGTTGTTGAGTAATCGTGCGTGCAAAATTAAATTTAAGTTAGGTGTTTAGGCAACGGGCACAAGGCAAAGAGTGTTAAAATGTTTTAATAGCTACAGTCATGCTTTTTTCCAAAGCACAATCTTAAATTTTATTTTGCCTAC
>NZ_JBMLSD010000170.1:0-4686 GCF_049240685.1 Flectobacillus sp. | reverse complement strand
CGTGAACTGTCCAACAGATATTAATCCAGGTGTACTTGGATTCTAAGAAAAGACGAAGGGGAAGCTTGGTCTTCCCCTTTTTTCTTTATAATAATAGGATTAGGCATGAGGCAAAGAGTTTTAAAAATGTTTTTTAACAGAAACAGACTTGCTTTTTTTCAAAGAATATAGCCGAAAGTTGATACCTCAAAGCCGAAGGCACAGTAGTTAAAATTAAGCTTTTAAACAACAGACTTTAGGTAAAGAGTTTTAAAATGTTTGTTAATAAACACAGATATACTTTTGAGCACAGGGCTTATGAGCTAAAGATTTAAAGGTGTTTTTGATAATGTGATAAAGATTTTTTGCTAAATGCCGACAGCTTAAAGTCTAAAGCAAAAATCCATTTTTGTATGATTACTTAATAGCAAAAATTGCTAAAATTAAAGATATGGGAAAAATGATACAGAAATATTTTGGCGCCATTAAGACAATCCAAATCATTGGGTTGATCATGGCTACAAGTGTATTGGCACTTGGGCAAAATTTAGGCTGTAATTTTAAGCCAGGTACCATTACGCTAAATCTAACAGGCCAAAGCCAAGGGGCTAATATTGTTACTTATGTCGTTTTGGTAGATGGAGGAAACGTGATTAGATACAAATCTGGGATGAATGCGGCAACTATCGACAATGTAACGGTGGGTAGTTATAAAGCAGTAGCGGTAACTTGGGATAATACACAAACCAATGTCCCAACTCTGGAAGTTGGTGTAAATTTGAATAGTGTAGATCACTGCTGGAAAAGTACATCTGTGGATTTGTCAATTTGTGATTGTAATACCACCACAAACAGTATTACCGTACCAGTCTCTCTGGGAATCAATCCGCAATATGTATTAACGAATGGGAGAGGTGTAATCCAATCAATCCAAACTTCAACAACATTTTCGGGATTAGCGAATGAGGTATACAACGTGTATGTAGCCTGTGGAATGGGAACAAAACCTAATTTATTGGTCGGAAGTAATATTAAACTTGTATCAACTAGTGACTTATGTGAATCAATTCCGTTACCTTATGTAGTTTGTGTTCCAGAATGTGCTCCTGTGATTTGTTTGCCAATGACTGTGGTTAGACTTGTCAAATAATAGGAAAATAAAATCCACAAGGTAAATATTCTCAATAGGCAAATAACTTTAAAGTATTTTGTAAATACTATAGACCTAAGTAACTGGAAAGATTAAATTAATAGTATGTCTAAGGTAAAAGTTGAAGATAACTTTTTGATTATGAATGTATTACAATAACTGATATACTGTTAACTAATAACATCTTTTTACTTACTTTTGCTCGAAGCCCATCGCCGAAAGCTCATAGCTCAAAACCTAAAGATAAAACATTAGTAATCATAAAATTACACGCACATTTTACCACTCCTATTGATAAGCTATTATTTAAAATCACTTAATGAAGTATGAAAAGTTTTGGTACATATCTATTTTTCTCCCTGATATTATTATTGGCTAACAATGCTTTTTCGCAGCAAAAAGCACAAGTAAACTGGTTATCAGTAAAACAGTTGGATAGATTGTACACCCAAAAGCCCAAGAAAATTTTATGGAAAGTATATTCAAAAGATTGTCATTATTGCCATGATTTTGAGGAAAAAGTTTTAAAAATACCTGCTATCGCAACTTATATCAACCAAAACTATTACCCCGTATTATTAGATGCCTTCGATGACAGCCCTGTAACTTTTGCAGGACATACTTACGAATCAAAAGATAAGATGAATCCCATGGCAACACATTTACTAAAGGGGACTATCAAATTTCCTACTTTAGTATTTGTAGATGAACAACTCAAAATGCTCAACTTTCTCCAAGGCTATTATGAAGCACCCAATATCGAAATGGTACTTCATTATTTTGGAGATAATGCTTATAAAACGGTTTCTTGGAATGATTTTCAAATAAATTTCGCCAAGAAAAAATAAGCCCTAAATTCAGAAATTTCAATTCGAGAGAATTAAAGATATATCCAGAAATACGTGATGAATATATTTCCTTTACGTAAAAATCTGAAGTCATTCAAGGTCTAAAGTAGGTAAAGAAGTAAATTTAATAAATAAGAATAATCGAAAATATTTACCGTATCTCTACGCATTGTGGCCATCATCGATAAGAAAATTGGAAACTCATCTGCATGAGATATTCGTTTACCTTTGTGATTCTCTTTATTATTTTACTCATTCAAGATTCAATTACGACCTATGAGGCAATCAACTGGACTCATTTTGCTATTGTTTTTGAGCTATACCAGCTTTGCACAATACAGACAACCCTTTAGAAAATATACCTCTGTCGAGTTTGGAGGTGGTGTGTCAAGTTACTATGGCGATTTGGCTCCTATGAGTCAGTTTGTCAATTCTACGGCAAACGCACTGCGTTGGACTGCCACGGTTGGTCTTAGCCGACAAATCACCCGCCAAATAGAAGCTAGCGTAAATCTTTCATGGGTAGCACTTGGAGCAGACGATTATTATGCCAATAACTTGTCTGACTTTTTAAGAAATCTACATTTTAGAAATAATGTCAAAGAGCTTACTTTGCAAGGACGTTGGACTCCCTTCAATATCGCAAGTACTCCACAAAAACGAGCGATATTTGAGCCTTTTATAGGTCTTGGAATAGGTGCTTTTTTACATAATCCTCAAGCTAAACTACCAATTGCGCTTGGAAACGATTGGGTTGATTTACGCCCCTTAACCACTGAAGGACAGGGTAGCCCCAATTATCCAGAGGTAAAAACCTATAAAAATTGGGGGATCAATGTTCCGATTAGTTTAGGACTAAAAACAAGACTTTCGAAAAATATTGATTTAATTGCAGAGCTAAATTATAGAGTATTGTTTTTTGATTATATAGATGACGTGAGCGGGGTATATGCACAACCTTTGGTCGTTTATAGCAGATTTACAGAACCTACCAAAAGTATTGGTATCGCGATGTCTCAACGTACCACCGAACGTATAGCCGCGGTAACAGAAAAGGATAGACTTACAAAGTTAAATTCCTTTATTAACGACCCTACTGGACAAGCACTTACTCAGAATGCAGGAGTCAATTCGCCAAGAGGTACCGTAAATGGGAATGATGCCTATACAACTTTTACCCTAAAATTGAGATATATATTTGTTCCAGGAATCCAATGTCCAAGGATTTATTAAGAAAAGGGACATTTTTGCTCAATCTAAAAATATTGCCGACAACATAAGTAATCGCATAAAATTAGATTTAATTTTTGTGTTTTAGGCACAAGGCAAAGAGTGTTAAATCGATTCTTTGCAAGGATAGATAAATTATTGCCGAATGCCCAAAGCTGAAAGCCATAAGCCCAAAGCTTAAATTTTATTTTGCCTACTAACTTAATAGAATTGTACATTCTTCTGGAATGTGCCTTACAAAAATATAAATACAATAAATGGAAGGAATGAGCCATGCGAGCGGAGCACCCTTCAAGTCTGATGGTAAAGCCTCTGATTTATGATTGGAGGCTTATTTTAGGTAAGTACGGTAAAGCCCAAGGCAATAGACATTAGGCTTTAGGCGTTAATAAACCGGTATTGGGCATTCGGCAAAATATATCGATTGTTATTCAAAAACAATTTAACAATCTTTGCCTGTTGCCTAAAACACAAAGTTCAATTCATAAGTCAGCACTAAGTAGTCCTTCTTTATAAAAACTCGGAACGAGTACATTTCAATAGCTATGAACACTAGGTTTGATGTACCTTTTCTAACAGATTTATCTGAATTGCTTCGTCAAATACCTCAAAAAAGTTTGAGTGATTACGGAGCCAACACATATCCTTTCCAAACAAACACGATGTTTGGTCAGATTATTTATGGTCAACAAACCTCACAGTTTGAATCGTGGGAAGGAAAATTTGTTACATCTGATTCTGTTATTTTAACACACCCCAGTCGCGTGAATCATCGGGCATTTACCATGATTTTTTTTCAATCATTGGCGCCGATGAAACTTCGTGTAAACCACCATTGTCTGCATGATATCACCCTCGACTCTGAAGGAAAAGAAGGTGTGATTTTTCTGAGCTCTTTTACGAATCTTTCTTTTATGATTCCGCAAGATGCCTTTGTCCAATTTAAAGTGGTAACTATTCGAAATATCCATTCCCTAGACCATTGGATTAATCAGTGGCCGTTTGGAAATATTGTTCAGGCACGAATGCCATTTTTTTACTATTGGCCACAGCGTATTGCTTTTTACGAAAAAGCAAAGCTCTCCCATATTGAGGTATTCTATCCAAATGCCTATCATTCGCCACTCAAAATGCTGGATGATTTGTTTGCCAATGCTGCCCGAAGTCGAAAAATTAAGCAAAAGGCCATCAACCTTTGGCAAATGTATTGCCTACTTCGTGCAGAAGTTCTTTTAAGGAATGCGATAACTATGTCTCCTACTCAGCTAAGACCTATTATTGCTCAATCAAAACTTTCGCCTATGTTGTTTTTTCTTCGATTCAAACAACTGTTTGGTTTGGAAGTTGAACAATATCACGAGTACGCACGTAACGAAAAAATCAAGGCATTACTCTACGATTTACGATTGCCCGCAGAAGAAGTAAATAGTATTTTTGTGAATAAAAATAATTAAGTGGTCGTTATTGGCTTCAATAGGC
>NZ_JBMLSD010000169.1:0-3477 GCF_049240685.1 Flectobacillus sp. | reverse complement strand
CTATTGCCTATTGCCTATTGCCTATTGCCTATTGCCTATTGCCTATTGCCTAAAACAAAAGATTTGTACGCTTACTTATTCTTTCTTTTTACGAAGATAAATACGATTTTCTTGACCTCTCATGAGGCGTACAATATTTTTGCGATGAGTAATAACAATCATGCCAAAGAGCATAAAACCAAAAACAATCACTAGGTCATTTTCTTTGCCAAATGTGCGTAAAACCAACAGTATCGGAAATGCCAAAGATGCAATAATTGCGCCAAGTGATACATAGTTGAAAGACATAAAAACAACAAAAAAGATTACCATACAAACCAATGCAGCCTCTGGATGTACAGACATCACCATGCCCAAAAGTGTGGCCACGCCCTTGCCCCCTTTAAAATTTGAAAATACAGGGAAAATATGACCAATTACGGCGGCAAATCCAAAAACCAACTTAAGTGTTTGACATTCGTTCCAATCGACAATGTGGCCGTAATATAGCATCAATGCCAGTGACGTTGATATCCATCCTTTGATAGCATCGATCAACAACACTACAGTTCCTGCTCTTTTACCTAAAACTCTGAAAGTATTGGTAGCTCCAGCATTGCCGCTCCCATGCTTGCGCACATCTATTCCAAAATACGCCTCTCCATACCAAATAGCTGTTGGGATGGAACCTAACAGATAGGCAAGTACTGTACAAACAACAACGAGTAGTAACATTTTTAGTAGGTAGATTATTAAGTAAAAATTGGAATCCTTTAATGAAAGCAATAAATAGCATCTGGAATGTTGAACAAAAAACTTATCATGAGCTTATTCAAAAAATCTCAAGCATGCTTTGTCAGGCTTGTTGCAGTGATAGGACAGAGTTCTGTCTTGAGAAATAGTAAACCTTCTATCTTGCTGCCTAACAATTTCGATTCGAAACATTAGTATTTTGGTGTTGTAATCAATTGCTCTCTAAACAAAAATAAATGAAACTTTATGCAAAACCTATTAAGCAATAAAACTTCTTAGAATAATACAACGGGTTCAAAATAAATACAAAATTATGACGTATCTGCATAAAAAAAGCTGTCTATTTTCGTATAGAACAGCTTTTTCAAAGTCTTATATTCTTTAATTATTGGTTTTCAATTAGTAGTTCAAGGAGTTTTGAAAGGTACAAATTAGCCAAAGATTTGGTACTGTTTTATCAACTTCTAATTCGTCAATCTTTTATCAATCAAGGTTGCGCTATCTTTATCTTTAAAAAAAATACTTCCTTCAATCACCTTTGTAAATTCTTCGGCATAGGTATCTCCAATCGGAATTCGAACGACTTTATCTAGCAGGACTTCATCACCTTCAATGCCTGTGATTTTCTCCATTGAAATAATGTAAGAGCGATGAACACGCATAAATCGGTCAGAAGGCAAACGTTTTTCTAAATCTGACAAAGTCAAATTAGTAGAAATACGCTCGTCTTTCATGTAGATAGAAGCATAGTTTTTTTGAGCTTCCATATACACAACGTCTTTAAAAAGCACTTTGTGGAATTTGCCTTTCACATCAACCTTTACAAAAATAAATTCTTCTCTTTTGGCAGGTGGTGGTTCTGGCGCCACAGAAGGTTTGGGCTCTTCGACCAAAGTCATGTGAAATGGCATTTTATTAACAGCTTTCAAGAATCTTTGGTAAGAAAATGGTTTTACCAAATAATCTAGTACGCCATATTCAAAGCTTTTGAGGGCATATTCTTGATAGCCCGTAGTCATGATAAACTTCATTCGACCATCAAAAAGGCTAACCAAGTTCATACCATTCATGCGTGGCATTTGAATATCTGCAAATACCAAATCAACCTCTTTGGTTTGTAATATTCCCACAGCTTCCATCGGATTAGTGGTTGCAGCAACTAGATTTAGGAATGGGGTATCGTTGATATAATCTACCACAATATCTAAGGCAGATTGTTCATCATCTACTGCGACACAGTTAATCATATTCCGTTCGGGTTATAGTTAAAGTTTAAGGTAAAAAATACTGCATAGTCATCCTTATCATCAATCACGCTGAGCTCTTGAGCTTCGCCGTGGACAACCTTAAGTCGCTTCTTGATATTATCTATACCAATACCCGTTTGTCCTTTGTCAGTTATAGGATTATCATCTTTTCTTTTCAAGTTCCAAGTCGAAAACGTTAGTACATCATCTTCCAACGTTGCCTTTATCTGTAAAGGGTATTCGGGGTCGTGAAGTTCTCCATGTTTAAAGCTATTTTCAACAATCGTAATTAATACCATTGGCATGATTCTGAAATAGCTAAAGTCTCCTTGCTCTTCATATTCAATAAAGATATTGTTATTAAAACGCTGTTTTTGCAGTTCGAGATATTGCTTGACAAAATCCAATTCCCCTTCTAGGTCGACGGTATCTTGCTGCATTCGAGTACTGGTAGCATAACGCATCATTTCGGCAAAAGTAAGAATAATATTACCAGCTTCTTTGGAGGCGCCTCGTACCTTACTGTACAGCATATTAAGGGTATTGTACAAAAAGTGAGGATTGATTTGAGCACGCAAGAATGCCATTTCGGCGAGTGTTTTTTCTTTTGCTAAAATAGCTAGTTCGGCGTCTTGACGTGCAATTTCTGCATCTTTTTCCGCAATTGCAATTTCTTGTTGAGCTATTTCTTTTTGTTGCTTAATCGACTTTAATGCAAAGAAATATCCCACACTAAACATTACATAGGTATTGCCATTAAAGATTGTCAAAGAAATCATCTGCACTAATTTATTACCAGTTGTATCAAACAACCACGGCATCAACAGATACTCTATCCATGCCCTCCAACCTAAATACAAACCAAGCAATGTTAAAAATGATAGAATTAACTGAAAAATTGTCGATTTTGAAAAAAATCGGGGCAATACAAATAGTGCAAGCCCATAAAACAGCATGGCATCACCAATTCTATACACGATTGCCTGAAGAATAAACTTCGGTGTAATTGGCTCCCCATAAAAGAAATGAAGTAGTAAGCTAAAGTAAATGGTATATAAGACCCAAATTATCACATGCGTACTCACTTCTTTTGATGCCCACGAAGTCCTTTTCTGTGTATCTGCTGTTCGATTCAACATAGAATTTTTAGGATAATTAAAAAATTAAAATAGACAATCTTCCTATTCGGATTGATAATAAACGGATTAATCCGATAAATTAAATAGGCCAAAATCTTTTGAACAACTTTGTATCACCACTTCGCAAGAAGCTTATTACTAGACACATAACTTAAAAAAATAAAAGATTTTTGCCATGAAAAACATTACTACAAACAACAAACTCGCTATCAATAAATCTACTGTTGCTAAATTCAACAACAACCACGATAACCTTAACCACAAAACAGCCTCGATTATCTCAAACTTCGGCGCTCAGTACACCGCTTCGATTATTTCGAACTTCAATGATAATACTACCGCTTCGATTATTTCGAATT
>NZ_JBMLSD010000168.1:0-9554 GCF_049240685.1 Flectobacillus sp. | reverse complement strand
TAAAAATTAATCACTCACCATTCTGCACTCCTACCTAACCTTTTTGTTTCTTATTATTTATCAAAACGAGCAAGCTTCATTCAAAGAATTAAATTTTTTACTAAATTTTATAAAAAAGAGTTTCAAACTGTTAAAATGATTTCAAGATAATCTTGACTAATCTTTTTTGATGATTTGACCAGATAATTGTCCAGTAGGCTTATTGTTATCCCAAACCAACACCCCATTCACCCAGACTTTTTTTATTCCTGATGATAAAGCTTTGGGGTTTTTCACGTCGGCATGATCAATTACTTCATTGGGGTCAAAAAGTACTAAATCTGCCCAATAGTTATTCTTGATAAGTCCTCTATCTTTTATACCTAGGTTTTCGGCCGTAAGTCCAGTCATTTTGAAAATGGCATTTTCCCAAGAAAGCAAACCTTTTTCTCTAACAAAACGCCCTAAAACACGTGTAAAAGCACCATGACCACGAGGATGCCCACTGCCTGCGCCATCCGAGCAAATATTTGTGTAAGGCCATGCCAAGAATGCCTCTACATCTTTATCATCCATTGATTTTCCCATTATTGCTTCGATGCCTTCATCAAAATCTGGATGCTTAGTTTCAAAATCCTCCGCTTCCGCAACCAATTCTATCAGTGTAGCCGCCTCAGATTTTGCCTTGATGGTCGCAATTTCTGTTAAGGTTTTTCCAACATAGTTACGGTTAGGAGCAAATCTAACCAAAACCGATTCTTTGGGGTCGAACAACTGTTCTACTGCCATTTGAGCACTTTCAAGATTGGTATAGTCGCGCTTTGGGAACAATACCCTAAGCGTAGAGTGCCAAAAGTTGTAGGGATAACAATCAGCCGTAATTTGTACTCCGTTTGCTCTTGCCTCCTGTAATTTTGCCAATATCTCGTGCGCAGACTTCCACTGAGCCCGAAGTGCGATTTTGGCGTGGGAGATTTGTACAGGAATTTTAGCAATTTTCCCAATCTCTATTATTTCATCTAAAGCCTCCGTTAGATTTATATCCTCGCTACGGATATGGCTCATATACCTGCCCCCATTTTTAGCGGCCACCTTTGCCAAAGCTAGTACTTCGTCTCTATTTGAAAAAAAGGAAGATTCATATTCTAAGCCTGTATTTAATCCTAAGGAGCCTTTTTTCAATTCTGCCTCAAGCATTATCTTCATTCTTTCGACTTCGTCAGTTTTGGCGGTTCTATATAATCCTCTGGCACCCATAATTTTATTTCTTAGCGTAGCATGACCTGTGTACGAAGCTACATTTACAGCCACAGGCTTTTGTTTCATCCATTTCTCAAGGCTGTCCATCGGATAGCTACTCCCATCTTGTCCGATTACTATACTTGTAATACCTTGGCTTAAAAGTGGAATTGCGGTGGGCGTGTTTTCCAAACTTCCAAAATGATGACTATGCGAATCTATAAAGCCTGGTGCGAGTATATTTCCCTTTCCATCCCATACAATTTCATTTTTGAAAGGACTAAGGTTTCCTATTTCCCAAATCTTTTGGTCCTTGAGACGAACCTGAATATTTTGACTTGGTAAACCAGTACCATCCACTAACCTCACATTTTGAATCAACTGGGTTTTGGGCAAATGATAGGGCTCATTGTTCAAAATAGATTCTAGTAACCCAATCATTGTTGAATTTGACCCATTACTAAGGACAATGGCAGTAGTTTGAGTTTTATTATTTCTAAAAACAGCATTCAAAAAACCTACCCAAGAACCTGTATGCGCAAATCCATTTTCGGTAATTCCCCAGCCAAAACCGTATGGATAGGTTTTTCCGTTTTGAAGTTGCACAGGCTTGAAAGCCTCCGACCAAGTACTTGCTTGCAGAATCTTATTTTCTACAATTAACTGAACCCAACGATGGAGGTCTTCGGCACTAGAATAGATATTACCATCTCCCACAACCCCATCCATACGGATGAGGTCGTTTGGGAGAAGAATCCCATTTTTTCGCTCAAAGCCCAACACTCGATTTTTTGATTGGTTTGGTCCTTTCAAATAATACACAAAGGTGTCTTTAAGTCCAAAAGGTTGGGAGATGTATTTGCTGAAGAAGTGTTCGAAAGAAGTCCCTGATGCTTTTTCTATAATTTGAGCTAAAACCAAATAGCCAGTATTACAATATTCCCATTGAGTACCAGCAGAAAAATTGAGTGGAGGATGCTTTTCAATCAGTAATTGAATGAGTTTTTCATTGGTAAGTGTATCCAAAGTATTGAGATGCTGTGTGGCCAAATCAAAATACTCTGGCAAACCAGAGGTATGAGTCAATAAATGTCGAATGGTAATCTCTTGATAAGGGAAATTTGGAATAAATTGTGTTACACGTTGGTCATATTCCAATTTCCCTTGCTCAAAGAGTTTCATAGTCATAGTAGCTACGAATTGTTTAGAAATTGAGGCAAGATTGAAGGGCTGAGCCGCATCCAGCATTTTACGCTGAGAATAATCAGTCCATCCGAGTGCCTTCCGAAACTTTACCTTACCTTTTTCGGATAGTAAAACAACACCACTAAATTGCCCTTGTGAATGTAGCACATCGATTGCGCTATCTACACGAGCTATCATTTGTGATGTCAGTTGACCAAAGGAATGGTTCAAGTTTAGCAATCCACAAAAAAGTATGGTTAACAAGTTTCTTTTTAGAGGCATACCATCAGATGTTTATGCTGAGTATTTGATATAAATTTAGTTTTTATTCTTTCATTTCTCAAAAAACATCAACTAATATATATCAATTATTAAAAAAAAAGCATATTTTGCTGAATAGATAAGTATTAATTTTTTAAAATAGAATATTATGCTGGATACCACTGATCAACAAATACTTCAATTTTTGCAAAAGAATGCCAAATTGACCATTAAAGAGTTGGCCGAAATGTTAAATCTAACTACTTCTCCGATTTTTGAAAGAATCAAACGACTGGAAAAAGAAGGGGTAATAGCTGGATATGTGGCTTTAGTAAACCCAGAAAAAACAGGTAGAGGTCAAATTGTCTTTTGCAACGTATCTATGCCGATTTATACGCACGAAAATATTGATGCTTTTGAACAAATCGTTCAAAGCTTGCCAGAAGTGGTAGAATGTTATCATTTGGCTGGAACAGTGGACTATCAACTTAAAATTCATGTAAAAGACATCAAAGAATATGATGGCTTTTTGCGAAGAATGGCAGAGATTCCAATCGTTAAAGTTCAAAGTAGTACGGTAGTATTGCACCACGTCAAATACACCACGGCGATTCCTGTAGATTAAGCTTTACTTTAGGTAACTGACACAAGGCAATGAGTGTTTAATTGTTTTTTATGTAAGTAGCCGGAAAGATTAAATCAATAGTATCTCAAAGGTAAAAAGAGTTTCAAACTCCAAAGATCATTAATCAAAAACTAAGTCTTAGATTAGTAAAACCAAGTTTTCCAGTAATCATAATAAATTAAGCAATCAAACATAAAAATCTGATAGTCAGAATTTTAAACCAAAACAAATCATCGTTCAAATTTACTTACCATCAACACATTCTTATGAAACTATCCATTTTATCGGCCAGTACACTTACTTTTCTTTTGGGGTTTTCTTCGTTTGGACAAAAGGGAAGCTCAGAAGTAAAAAATCTTAAAAATATCAATCCCAACGCTATTAAAGCAACCATGACTTTCTTGGCCGACGATTTGATTGAAGGTCGCCAGCCTGGTACTAAAGGCTTTGCGATAGCCTCCAAATATGTTGAAACCCAGATGATACGCATGGGGCTCAAACCAGCAATGCCTAATGGTTTATACAAACAGGAGGTTCCTCTAAAAAAAGGTATTGTGAGCGAAAAGCTTAGTAGTATGTCATTGGACGATGAATCACTCAGCTACGGACAAGAATTTATTGTTAGTCCATATATGTCACAAGCAGAATCAACTGTTAGTGCCCCTTTGGTATTTGTAGGCTACGGTATTTCGGCACCCGAAATGCAGTATGATGATTATAAAGACATAGAGGTAAAAGGTAAAATTGTTGTCATGTTCAATGCTGCTCCAGAAAGCTTTCCTTCGAATCAGCGAGCTTATTTTACAACAAATCCTGTAAAATACAACGAAGCAATCAAAAGAGGCGCGGTTGGGATTATTTCAGTCAATCTTCCAAACGACAAAAGGTCTACCTGGGAGGCAACAGTCAGAAGAACCAAGCAAGGCACTTTTAAATGGATAAATAAGGAAGGTCAGCCCAATGACGCCTTCCCCGAATTGAAAGCAGTAGCAACCTTCAACCCCGATAAGGCAGAAAAACTTTTCGCAAAATCTGGAAAATCTTTTTCTGACATTGTAGAAAAAACTAAAGTAGGGAAATCAGAATCATTCGACCTCCATATTTCAGCTCGTATTCAAGTTAATACCCAGTTTAATTTTGTTGCAGGTTCCAATCTTGTTGGTGTAATAGAGGGTTCAGATCCAGTCTTAAAGGACGAGTATATAGTGTATACTGCACATTTGGATCACTTCGGCATTGGCGCACCTGTGAAAGGAGATTCTATCTATAATGGGGCACATGATAACGCTTCGGGGGTGGCCATACTTCTTGAAATTGCACAAACCTTCAAAAATCTTCCTTCAGCACCAAAGCGTTCAATTGTATTTACGGTTGTCACGGGTGAAGAATTCGGGCTATTGGGTTCAGACTATTTCGTAAGTAACAACCCTCTGAGTGGTCGAATCGTGGCAGATTTAGCCATCGACATGCCATTTTTCTTTCATCCAGTACTCGATATTGTTCCATACGGTGCGCAGCATTCTAGTTTGAATGAGCAAGTGCAAAAAACTGCGAAGCTATTGGGATTAGGAATAAGTCCAGACCCATTCCCTGAACAAGTTGTTTTTATCAGAAGTGACCATTTTAGTTTTATTAAAAAAGGAATTCCAGCCTTGTTTATTAAAAGTGGATTCAAAACTGTTCCATCAGATTTTGAAGACAGAAGTAAAACGGATGTAGCTTGGAGAAGTAGCATATATCATACTCCACAAGACGATATGAGTCAGGCTTTTGACTTTGACGCAGCCGCAACTCATGTAAAGGTAAATTATCTGATAGGATACTACGTGGCTCAAGACAAAAAATCGCCTGACTGGAACATCGGAGATTTTTTTGGTGGAAAATTTAGGAAGAAATAAAAAAAAGGGGGATGAGAAAAATCATCCCCCTTTTTTTTGGCATTTTTATTGTGAAAGAATTCTTAATCTTGTACCTTGAGTTTAATTTATATTCCTCCCTCTTGAAGCCTTTCAAATCATTTTTTTGACCACAGGCAACGCTTCTTCTTTTAAAAAAGTCTCAGAATTAAGAACCATACCTTACTAAATTATAACACACACTAATTATGCCGTTTAATTCTATCAGTTTTATCTATTTTTTTGGAGTTTTTTTCCCTCTGTATTGGATTTTTAAATCCAAATACATGCTTCAAAATCTGTTTTTGTTGATTGGAAATCTCTATTTCTACGCGCAGATTGACCCTAAACTATGTGTATTATGGCTTCTGATAGCCTTGGTTACATGGTTGTTGGGGGTGGCCATCGCAAAAAACTCACAGCACAAAGGATTTTTTCTGCTGATTGGTCTTTTGTTTATTTTCTCACAGCTATTTATCGCAAAATATTACAATTGGTTATTTGGAGATTTGACCAGAAATTTCAGTATTTATCAATTTATTTCTACCGTAGGATTATCATATTATACCTTGGCAGCGAGTAGTTATTTGATAGACCTATACAGAGGAAAGTTACAGGCGGAAGGTAATCCCATCACCTTGGGAGCTTACCTTTCATTTTTTCCACAACTACTATCTGGACCAATTCCGATTGCTTACAAAGACCTTGCCCAATACTCAAAAAATAGGACGCTCAATTGGATACAAATAGAGGAAGCCTCTCAAAGAATACTATGGGGCATTGTCAAAAAAGTAATTATTTCAGGAATGTTGGCAAAGCCCGTAGATTATATTTTTTACAATCATACCGAGTTAGGCCTCATTTACCTTTGGTTGGCCATTATTCTTTATAGCTTCCAAGTCTACATGGATTTTTCTGGCTATTCAGATATGGCTTGGGGTATCGCAAAACTCCTAGGTATCAATATTAATCCAAACTTTAAATCTCCTTTTATTTCACAAACGATTGATGAATTTTGGAGAAGATGGCATCTTTCGTTGAGTGCATGGTTGAAAGAATACATATACCTACCTTTGGGTGGACGTGGCAAAAACAAAGCACATTATATGCTGAATATCTTTTTAGTATTTTTTGTGAGTGGTTTATGGCATGGAGCAAACGCCAATTATATCCTTTGGGGTAGCTTCAATGGTATTTTATTCGTAATAGCTATTTTGGTTGGCTGGACACGCTCCACAAAAAACACATCAAACTTATTCAAATCAATACTATCCCCCCTGGTGGTGTTTATATTGATTGCCTTTACACGTGTGTTTTTTAGATCACCCGATTTTGGCACTGCCATCTTATTCTATCAAGAAATGTTTCGATTCAATGACCTATCGCTTCCTGATGTAGGGTTACAAGGATTGTTCTATTCTATTTTATTAGTAATTATCGAAGGTATTCGTCAGCATTATACCCATCCAGCTGATATTTCAAATTATAAACTGCCTATTCGACTTGCGGTTTACATAGCAGTTATCTGTTTAATTTATCTGGGATGGCCCACACAAAATCCGACAGAATATATCTATTTCAAATTTTAATCTAAAATACTTCTCTTATTTAAGTAGGTGAGCAAAATAAAATTTAATTTTTGGGCTTAGGGCTTTCAGCTTCGGGCATTCGGAAAAAACATATCTATCATAAAAAAACAACTTAATACTCTTTGCCTTAAAATGTTTCTTAATAAGTAAGTAAACAACCACATAGATTAAGAATTACCAACCCGTTAAACAGTTTTGACAAGATGAGAAAATCAAATTTGACAATTGCATTAGCCACAACAGTTATCTTAATGGCATGTAGCGAGAAAAAGCAAGACAACCAAGAGGTACAAACCAACAATTTAAAAGAAAACATACTTGCCGATTACCCAGAAATTCCAAGAGAAGAACTACTTGAAGATGACTCTTTAACCCTAAAAGTTTATGAGGAGTTAACCTTGCGATACAAATCCCAATTAACCAATCTCCAACAAGCCGTTAATGCCAACGGAGCGCAATTGGTACTAACATTTTTGAGCCCTGAAGTAGGAGAAAGCCTGACCAAAAGTAACAGATTGGGAAAAGATTTGATTGAACAATATGCGAAAGAATTAAATATTCCATTTTTTGATTTAACCCAAAACTTAGAAAAGTTGGACCCGAAGGTTATTACACAATTACCAAAGGATGGGCATTGGTCAAAAGAAGGAGCAAGAATAATCGCCGAAGAGTTAACCCCGATTATAAAGCAATATAGCCAAGTAAAATCTACCAAGATTTATACAGAAAAACCAGAACTATATGGCGATTTGGTTCCCTCAAATGACGAAATTTTAGATGGTGGCAAAGGCCTACCTTATCGCGTAAAAACCAACGCCCAAGGATTGCGCATGGATACAGATTTGGAACCCACAAAATCTAAACAACGTATCTTGTTTCTTGGAGATTCAGAAATGTTTTTCCCGTTTTTGGACAATAAAAATACAGGTACAAATCTTCTTCAAAATGCCTTTCCAGATAAAGAAATGTTGAATGCTGCCAATTGGGGCTATTCTATTGATGATTATGTGAGCTTGTACAAAGAAAAAGCGCAATTCGCCGAAGCAGATGTGGTAATTTTGACTGTAAATGGGAATGACTTTTTGGATATGTATTTTTCGCATCGAAATAGGTTTTCGAGAAATAAACAACCTCAGAACCCTAGTGAGAACGAAAAACTGTATTACCAAAAACACTTTCAAAAGTAGTAAGTTGGGGTAAAAAGGTGATTTCTTTTTATCCCAATTATTCATTTCTAGCTCATTAACTAGGATTTTTGAAGATTCTATGCATAGTTTGCAGTCATTAACAGACCTACAAACATTATTATTTGAATCCGTACAGTATGAAATCCAAATTATTTGCCATTTTTTGTGGTCTTACAATAGCTGCATGTTCGACTGGAAAAAAGGCCTTAGAGCAAGGAAATTTTGACGAAGCTGTATTTACAGCAGTTGAGAGACTTCAAAAAAGTCCAACAAATAGTACTTCCCAACAAGTTTTGAAAGAAGCATATCCCTTGGCTTTAAATTATCATCAAGCAAGGATAAGTAATTGGGAAAAGTCAGCAGAGGCATTTCATTGGGAAAGGGTTATTTCTGAGTATGAGGCGATGAATCAGTTAGGTGCCTCCATCGATAATTGTCCTCCATGCATCAGAGTAATAGGAGATGGTAAAAAATTTGTAGAACCACTTCAATCTGTAAAAAACCTGGCTGCGTCGGACCGATACGAATCTGGTAACTTTCACTTAAACAAAGCCAAAGGTAATAGACAAGAAGCTAAAAATGCCTTTTTTGACTTTGAGCGTGCGAATCAAATTATCGCAGGATACAAGGATGTTCAACAAAAAATGGATGCTGCCTATTTATTGGCTGCTTTCAATGTAGTGGTTGAGCAGGTGACTGTTACTTCAAAAGCATATCAATTGAGTAATGAGTATTTTCAAGATAAAATAAATGAGTTTTTGAGAACCAACCCAAAGCTCAACATGTTTGTTCAGTTTTACGCACCTCAGCAAGCAAGTGAGGTTAAACTAAAGCCAAATCATATTATCAGATTACAATTTGATGAGTTTGTGGTAGGTCAAACCTACATGAATACCAATACCGAAAATGTTACTAGTAAAGATAGCGTTAAAGTCGGCGAAGCAACCATAAATGGCAAGAAAGTACCTGTTTATAATAGAGTTACAGCAAAATATACGAAAAGCCGCAAAACTGTAACATCAAATGGTGTTTTGGATATGCAAATCATAGATTTTCAGACAAAACAGGTAGTGTATCGAGACAAGTTACCTGGAAGTTTTGTTTGGGTAAATGAATGGGCTAATTTTAATGGAGACGAACGAGCTCTCAGCAAAGAGCAATTAAATTTATGCAAAAACAAAGAATTGCTTCCGCCAGCTCCACAAATTCTATTTACTGAATTTACGAAACCGATTTATGATCAGGTTACTAAAAAAATTCGTAGATATTATGAGAACTATTAGGCATGATGGCTTGTTGTAAATTCAACTATCACTTAGAAGAACAATTTTAAAGTCATTTTTAAATATTTTTAACCAACTCTAAATGAACATTTTGAATAATTATAATAAGATTTTTATGATTATTTCTAGAAATATGAACCAATATTGTTGAATAAAATGTTTTAACTTTGACGAAAAACATTAACTATAACGATTAATAAAATGGGAAATTACGTAGTAGCAACTGACGAAAACTTTCAGGAGCTTATTAGCTCAGACAAACCTGTATTAGTAGATTTTTGGGCAGAATGGTGTGGACCTTGTAAAATGAT
>NZ_JBMLSD010000167.1:6922-12399 GCF_049240685.1 Flectobacillus sp. | reverse complement strand
AAAAAGCCTAGATTTGTTTCTTTTCCTTCTATCAAAAATTTAGGTAAAACCACATAATAGGTTTGATTCACATCTAATAACTTCCCATTGATAGTCCATTCGTTTTTGGCATTATCGTAGGTAATTTTATCCCACTGCAAATACCCCCCATTACCTTTGTTTTTCAAGCCTGTATTTAATACTTGTTCGAGTAATCGACCTTTCATTTCGGCCTCTACGATTTTTCCACCAAAAGGCAATACTCGCATAATATCCAACTGCGTTACTTTACCTCCCACTTGGTCATCGATACGCACCGAACCACCATTAAAAATGGCACAGTCGTTGGGTTTGCTCGATGCTTTTGACATTGCTTTGGCGATAGCTGTACCTAGGTTAGTCTGAAAATTACGAATACTGCTTTCACGACCATCAAGAGGAGTATCGAGCGTGGCTACTACATCATTTTTATCAAGCCCCATTTTCTTGATAGCTGCATCCAAAATTTGCTCCCATTTTTGTACAATAGTTGCCACAGAGGCATCCTCCGCAATGGTATCGTCTATTTTGCGTAATTCGCTCGTAAGGCTCACTTTTTTCGTTTTGGTGTCAAAAGAAAAATTGTGCACATAAACTGTTTTTGCATTGGCATCCGCTTTTGCGATGACTACGTCACCAACTTTCTGAATCATATTGTCGTGATCGTGCCCACCCATCAAAAGCTTTACCTCTGGTAACATTTCTGCCAATTTTGCGTCGTCTACCTTATTGAGGTGAGTGATAGCCACCACAAAATCACATTGTGGCTTAAGCTCTTGATACGCCTTTTTAGCTGATTCAAAAAAGTCATCATACACTACAAAATTCTTTTTATTTGCTGGCAAAACTACCGAGAACATTCCCACTTTTACGGAAGCATCTGAAGCATTTTTGAAAGTCAAAACTGTAGTTTTTGGAAAAGGAACACCATTTTTGGTAAAAGGCTCTACGCCATTAGGAATATTATGAAAAGCATTTGAAGCCAACCAATTAAATTTAGAAAGATTGATACGCTCTACTAATTCGGCTTCGTCTACATCAAATTCATGATTGCCCAATCCGACCCAATCCATACCGATGGCATCCATCACTTCAACCATTTGTTTACCTTTAATACTTTTGCCTTCATGCTTAAAAGTCCCAATGAGCGAAGGGTTCAAAAAGTCGCCCGCCAAAAGCGTTATCGTATTGGGGTTTTGAGCTAATAACTCTTTTCGAACTGTAGCTACGCGTGCCATTCCTCCTACTTTACCTCCTTCGAGTGGTGCAATTTCGTACACATCGTTGAGATGCAAGAAGGTAACATTTACGGTTGATGAAGAAGAAGCGTTCGGCGTTTGTCCGCTTTTACAACTGATAAAAAGTGCTTGAAAAACAAGCAAAAGAAGAAGTAGTTTTTTCATATTGGTATTCATAAAAGATATTATTGAAGGTTAGTTTTTTCGACAACATCCTGAAAATAAAGAAAAAAGGCACAAAATTTAAGATAGTGTTTTTATACATCTATTCCTTAAATTTTGTGCCTTTTTATTTTTACTAAAATTTCCCTACACCAACTTTACACTCCATGCACGAGTAAAAGTCTCAGAAGGATTCAATGCTATCATTCCTTCTTTTTGGGTAATATCTTGGTTGTGACTTACATGGTCTGCAATACCACACCATGGTTCTATACAAACAAAATTAGCATTTTTAGCTGCCCAGATTCCTAGGAATGGATAGCCTTTAAACCCAAACTCTAATCTATGTTGCCCCAAATGAGACTTTAATGTAATACAATCTGATTGCAGGTTTTTATAGACTAAAGCATCTTGCTGAAATAGTTCTTTGGTAAGTGTAATTTCGTTAGAAGTAATTACTGTGCTTTCAGGTTCGTCCATAATCAAACCCTCTGGCGATAAAGGCCAACGTGCAAAATCTTCGGTTTTATTAAACACTAATCTATATTCTTCATAAGCAAGCCCTTCTTCAATCGGCACTTTAAAGGCTGGATGCCCGCCTACCGAAAACCAAAGTAACTTATCCCCAGAGTTATCCACAATGTATTGCAATTCCAGCTGGTTTTCTTGAAGAGTATATTTTAACCTAAACTCAAAATCAAAAGGATATACCGTTTTGGTATTTTCATCAGAAACTAGCAAAAACGTTACTGAATCTTCTGTGTGGGTTTCTATCGCAAACTCTCTATCTCTAGCAAACCCATGACGTCCCAACTGGTATGATTTTCCCTCATAGAAATAGGTATTGTCTTTGAGCGAACCAACTATTGGAAAAAGTACAGGCGAGTGTTTGCCCCAAAAAGCAGCATCACCTTCCCACATAAAATCAATATTGCTGGATAGTTGTATAAGGCTTACTAATTCAGCGCCTTTGGGATTGATTGTTGCTTTGAGGTCTTGATTTTGAATGGTAATCATGAGTCAGAGGTAATGGTTTGTTTAAGGAAAATACAAAATTAAGGTAATTTTACTGGCTTTTAGCTCTAGGCTTTATGCTGTAAGCTTAAAATTTCTCATGTATCTATTGAAGCTTTTTACTTAATGCTTAATGAATTTTAAATATAAATGACAATAAAACATTTATATTCACAATTCACCACTCACAATTCATCAATTTTTTCAACAGCCCTTTTAGGTGTTAGTATATGAATCAAATACGCAAATACAATCACTAATACACAGCCAATCAGATTTAGCCATAAAAAGGCAGTTAGGTCAATCCACCAAGTATAAATCACGATAATTTCTGCTAAAATTGCAGCCCAAAACACAGCATTTCCTTGGATGCTTCTGAAATAAAAAGCCACTAAAAACACCCCTAGGATTGTTCCGTAAAACCAAGAGCCTAAGATATTTACTGCCTCTATCAAGCTTCCAATGTTAGCCGTAAATTGCGCCACGATAATACAAAAAATCCCCCAACCAAGTGTCACCCAACGCGATACATTCAGATAGTGTTGATCAGTATCTTCAGGATGTAATAACCTTTTGTAAATATCAATAATAGTACAAGAGGTCAGCGAGCCAAATGCTGATGCCATCGAACCCATAGAGGCTAATAAAATCACCGCAATCAACAGCCCCACCATCCCAACAGGAAGGTATTTGGTCACAAACGATAAGAAGATATAATTGGTATCGTTGGTATCTGTTTCGGGACTCGTTTTCTTCAGTAAATCTTTTACTTCTGTTCTCAACACACCACTTGCTTTATCGGCCTCAGTCACCTTGACTTTTGTTTGCTCGATTTGTTGTTCGTTGCCACTTTTGAGGGCATCGAACATCTGAGCAACGGCTATCTTTTTTTCTTGAAAAATCTGTGAATGTTTGGCTTCTATTTGACGGTATTCTTGCGTATTGGCAATTTTATCTAAACCTGTTTGATTAAAAAATAGAGGTGGTTGATTGAACTGATAAAAAACAAAAACCAAGGCACCAACCAACAAAATTAAAAACTGCATCGGTATTTTAAGCATACCATTCATGAGTAAACCTATACGGCTTTCTCCTACCGATTCCCCAGACAAATATCGCCCTACCTGCGATTGGTCTGTACCAAAATAAGATAACTGCAAAAAGAAACCTCCAATCAAACCAGACCAAACATTGTAACGATTATTCAAATCAAATTTCCAGTCGATGGCATTGAGCTTCCCCATTTTGCCTGCGACTTTTAGGGTATCTACAAAACCTATTTCAGAAGGTAAAAGGTGTACGACCATGTATCCCGCCAAAAACATCCCTATCAATACCACAAACATTTGTTGCATTTGGGTATATGAAATAGTCTTTGAGCCACCATACATACAATAAAATGTTACGACCAAACCTGTCATGATATTGGTCCAATACAAATCCCAACCCAAAATTGTGGATAAAATAATCGAAGGAGCTGCAATAGTCACTCCCGTAGAAAGTGCCCTTGGAATCAAAAATAAGAAAGAGGTCAGCACCCTTGTTTTTAAATCAAAACGACCTTCCAAAAACTCATAAGCCGTATAAACGTTGAGTTTTTTAAACATCGGAATAAAGGTCACTGACAGTACAATCATGGCTAATGGCAAACCAAAATAAAATTGCACAAAACGCATACCATCGGTATATGCCTGCCCAGGAGCCGACAAAAAAGTAATAGCACTTGCTTGTGTAGCCATCACCGAAAGCGTGACATGATACCACGGTAATTGTCTGTCAGCCAACAGGAATCCTTCAATATTTTGTCTGGAAGCACGTCCCTTCCACATCCCAAATCCTACAATTCCTCCAAGGGTAGCTACCAAGACCAGCCAGTCGATATTCTTCATCTATTTAATCAGTTATCTATTCAAAGCTTGCGATTTAGAAATACAAAATTCATAAACTATAACCAAGCTTTTACTAGTGGTATTTTAGTCTAGCGAAAATATTCGCTGAAAAGTTGGAATAAACATATCATCAGTACAAGGTTGACGACAACAATCCAATATAATTGCTTCCACGAGGAAACAAACGGTGGTAATGCTTTATCTTTCTTAGTTTCTGGTTTCATAAATCATTAATCAATAGTCTATATTCAATCAGCAATAAACCTTCTGCAAGATAAGACATTTGAAATGGAATTGAAACATCGTTTACAAAGTGCTTATAGCTTGTGTTTTTGAAAAAATACTTTTAAATTTAGTATGCAAGCATAATATTTTATCCTAAAACAATCTTAACTATCGAACTAATGAATGCGAATCAGATTTTTAGTCTTGAAAATAAAGTAGCCCTTATTACAGGTGCCAGTAAAGGAATCGGAGAAGCAATAGCCCGTCATTTTGCGGCTTGTGGCGCCAAAGTGGTCATCAACTCTCGAAAACAAGAGGAATTGGATAAAGTTGCGGAAAGTATTCGTGCCGAAGGTGGATTCTGTGTAGGTATAGCCGCTAATGCTGGCGATATCCCAAGCTGTAAAGCGCTTATTCAAAAAGTAGTTGATGAACTAGGTGGTATTGATATCCTTGTCAATAACGCAGCCACCAATCCTGTATATGGTCCTGTACTAAACTGTGAAGAATGGGCATTTGACAAGATTATGAACATCAACGTAAAAGCGCCTTTTGAAATCAGTAAGTTAGTCCACCCAATCATGAAACAACGTGGAGGAGGTTCGATTATCAATATTAGTTCCATTGCTGGCCTCACACCCGACCCGGGCTTAGGTATGTATTCAGTATCGAAGGCAGCATTGAATATGCTGACAAAAGTTACTGCTAAAGAATGGGGAAGCGATGGCATCAGGGTAAATTCTATTTGCCCGGGGCTTATCAAAACCAAGTTTTCAGAAGCTCTCTGGCAAAACGAGCAAGTACTCAACCATTTCGTAAAACGTCTGCCTATTGCTCGTATGGGAACTGTAGACGAAATAGCTGGTCTGGCACTATTTCTTGCTTCTGACGCCTCTGGCTATTGCACAGGAGGCATTTACGAAGCCGACGG
>NZ_JBMLSD010000167.1:0-6822 GCF_049240685.1 Flectobacillus sp. | reverse complement strand
TTCTTGCTTCTGACGCCTCTGGCTATTGCACAGGAGGCATTTACGAAGCCGACGGCGGAACGACAATATAAGTATGAGCGGTGAAAGATTTGTCAATTTCGGATTTCTGATATCGGATTTCGGAAGTTTAATCTTTTATGTTTTGTAAATAATAAAGGTATTTTACTTTATTTCCGAAATCAGAAATCCCAAATCCGCAATAGTTAGAATTCGTAGGTACACTACTAATTCACAATTCACCAACTCTCAATTCACTCAATAAACCTACTCTATTTCTCTCCATTCGCCTTTTTTGAAATAGACATTATGATATTTTTTGGATTTAAAAATCAAAAACAAATCATTGTCTTTGAAATACAATCGTGGATTAGTCTTCAGAATATGATGTGTAGGCGTATCCATGTGTAATACCAAATTTTCATTAGTATCTAGCGTAACTGTTGAAATACCTCCTCTAAAAGTTTTATTAATTTTGGCACCATTTGTCAAATAAAAGTAAATAGAGTCATTATCTTTTATTTCAAATCTAAAATGGTCATATTGCCAATCGACTTGGTCGCCTGAAAAAAACTCTCTCGCAATGACATACGAGCCATAATAATCCTTTTTCTCGATAGGCATATTCATCAGTGGTACTTCGGATGAAGAACTGCCACGCCTGTACAAATAGACAATTCCCACAACAAACCACAGTATTCCCAAAAGCCAGATGTAGATTTTCTTTTTGGTAAGATCCCAAGCACCTACTAAAATCCCAGATATAGGTATGATGATTAGAATAAATAGCCAATTAGCACTTATTTCCATATTTTAAACGTTTATCAATTTCAATTTTAGGCAATAATGACTGTTAAAGTTTTCAAACTTATTGGTCCAATTTATTATTCGGTTTCTTCAACTTAAGTTCTCAGAGAATTCTGTAATTTCAAGATAACATCTCTAAAAACTGTACTATTTTCATGAAAACATTATTTAGATTCTTCCATAAAAGCATTTTACTGTGTATACTTTCCATCAACAGTCAAGCACAAACTCCTCCAAATTTTCTTATCAAATCAGAGTTTATATTCTCAACAGATGAGTTTCCTGAATGCCACGCTTCAAGTATAGTACAGACGCATGACGGCCTTTTAGTTACATGGTTTGCTGGCACACAAGAGAAAAACCCAGATGTTTCGATATATGCTAGTAGATTTAGTGGTGATAAATGGTCGAAGCCCATCGAGCTTGCCAATGGTATTCAATCTCCAACCTTACGATACCCTTGCTGGAACCCTGTGTTGTTCCAAGTACCCCAAGGCGATTTATTATTATTTTACAAAGTAGGTCCCGACCCTGTTCATTGGTGGGGAATGATTAGACGTTCAAAAGATGAAGGTAAAACGTGGTCTCAACCTGAAAGACTTCCAGAGGGTATTCTTGGGCCTATCAAGAACAAACCTGTTTGGTTAGCGAATAAAACTATTTTGTGTCCTACCAGCACCGAACTGGATGGCTGGAAATTGTACTTTGAATATAGCAAAGATTTGGGAAAAACATGGCAAAAATCTTCATTTTTAAATGATGGAAAAAATATTATGGCTATTCAACCTAGTGTTTTATTTCATCCTAAAGGTAAACTTCAACTACTTTGTCGAAGCCAAAATGATGCAATTTTAGAAGCCTATTCAAACGACAATGGTATGACGTGGAGCGAAGTCCAAAAAACCAACCTTCCCAATCCCAATTCGGGAACAGATGCCCTTACACTCAAAGATGGGAGACATTTATTGGTATATAACCACACCATAAGATACACTGGCAAATGGGGCGGGCCTCGCTCTCCAATCAATGTGGCTATCTCGAAAGAGGGTAAAAAGTGGTTTGCTGTTGCCGAATTAGAAACCGAACCTGGGGAATTTTCCTATCCTGCCATCATTCAATCGTCTGATGGAATGATACATATTATCTACACTTGGAAACGCAAAACCATCAAACACGTGGTTGTAGACCCTAAAAAGATTTCAGGAAAAGAAATCATCAATGGACAATGGCCGAAGTAATTGATAAAGTAGCGTAGATTGAACATTGAAACCACATGAATGTATCTTAAGTTAGTGGGCAAAATAAAATTTAAGATTATGCTTAGGGCTTTCAGGTATCGGCTTTCGGTGGTGGGTTTTGGAAAAAAGCATGGCTGTGGTTAATAAAAACATTTTAACACTCTGTGCCTTGTGCCTGTTGCCTTGTCCCTAAACACATAACTTAAATATTATTCTGCACGATTACTTATCGCAAATTTTTATTTTATTTTTAAAAAAAATATCTCGAAACAATCTACTGAAAGACAATTAGTTGTGGGGTAAATAACAAAAAACAGAAAAAATATTTTCATTTTTTTTTGTAAAAAGTTTGGAATGACGAATCTCTTCACTAATTTTGCAACTCCAAAACGCAAGCGGGCGTGGTGGAATTGGTAGACATACCAGACTTAGGATCTGGCGCCGCGAGGCATGGGGGTTCGAGTCCCTCCGCCCGTACTATCTCAAAGCCCTCTCAACCGACAAGGTTTTGAGGGCTTTTTTGATTGTGGATACACGGGTTGCGGATATCAGATTTACACATTTAAGTAAACGAAAATGTAGAAAAGTTTAGGACAGCCTACAATCAAAGCGCCTATCCATTTCTATATCCTCCTTTTCAGAGATGACTCATTCTCGCATTACTTAAACGTAAATTTTTGATTTTCAAAAATTATCCACCTTCAAGTATCAAGCCGCAATCCTTAATTGCAAATCAGAAATCTCAAGAAAATGAACATTACGCTCGAAAAAAGTAGCAACGTAAACGCCAAGCTTATCGTAGCATTGGTTGAGGAGGATTACAAATCACAAGTTGAGAAAACGCTTAAGAATTACCGTAAAAGTGCTAACATCAAAGGTTTCCGCCCAGGAACTGTACCAATGACTGTTATCCAAAAAATGTTCGGTAAATCTGTATTAATCGACGAAATAAACAACTTGTTGGGTAGTTCTGTTCAAGAATATATCAAAGAAAACAAATTGAATATCGTTGGCGACCCAATGCCAGTTGTTGAAGACCAAGAGTCAATCGACTGGAATACTCAAAAAGAATTTACTTTCTCTTATGAGTTGGGCTTAGCTGGTGATTTCACTGTAGATTTCGACGCCATTCCTGCTATCACTTCTTACGAAATTCAAGCAACTGAGAAAGAAGTTGAAGAAACTATCGAAAGCTTGAAAAAGCAATTTGCTGAGCAAATCCACGCTGAGTCAGTTGAAGATGGAGATATGATTTTCGGAACATTCTCACAAGGTGAATGGTCAGAAAAATCTGCCATTCCTACAAAATCAATCAAAGACGAAGCTAAAGCTATTTTTGTAGGTGCAGCTAAAGAAGCTACCTTGACCTTTGATATCGACAACGTATTTGTTGACGAAAAATCAAAAGGATTGGCAACTGGCAAAAAAGGAGATGACGTTGCAGCTTTGACTGGTGAAGTATCTTTCGCTATCGAAGACATCACTCGCCAAGGTGCTACTGAGTTGAACCAAGAATTGTTCGACAAAGTTTTAGGTGTTGGTAAAGTATCTTCTGAAGAAGAATTCAGAAAAGAAATTCTTTCTATCATCGAATCTAACTACGTTCGTGAATCTGAATATTTGTTGAGAATCGACGCTGAAAAAGCACTTCTTGAAAATATCTCAATCGAACTTCCTGAAGAATTCTTGAAAGAATGGTTGGTGAAAGTAAACGAAGGTAAATTTACAATGGAACAAATCGAAGCAGATTTCGAAGCTGTGAAGCGTGACGTTCGTTGGAACTTTATCAAAAACGAAATCGCTGACAAATTTGAAGTAAAAGTAGATTATCCTGAAGTAATCGAAAAGACTAAAGATATGATTCGTGGTCAATTCGGTATGTACGGTCCTGGCGATGCTCAAATGGAAGAAATGATTGAGCGTATCGCTAATGGCTACTTGACTGACAAAGCTAAGAAAGATAACTTTATGAATATGTTCAACCAAGTATATGCAGACAAAGTAGCTGCTGTAATTGTTGAAAAAGTAAAAGTTGAGAAAAAAGCTATCGATGTTGAAGGGTTCAAAGCTATTGCTGGTGCATAGTTGAGAGTTTGAATAATAAAAAAGGCTAAATCGTATATGATTTAGCCTTTTTTATGCCAACTTACTTTTGATTTGTTGTATCGGTTGATTCTATCGTACTAGTAGAATCCCCCCCCCAAGCTCTTACAAGCTGTTTCTTCTTATTCCAAGGGGCAGTTGTATTTCTGGCCATGTCAATAGCAAGAATTACAACGATGGTTGTAAAAATAACAAATACCCAACGAATAATTTTTTGATTTTTGTTCATAACACTCCAAAATTTTGTTAATTTACTAGAGAGACTCTACGACTATTTGCAGTAAATGTAATATTGACTAGCCTATTTTGGTAAAAATACTACCAGATTTGTATCTATCCTATCGTTATTACACACTTTACCATTCGCATTTTAGACGAGGGGTCTTAATGGTTTCTACTATTTACCTCAAAATGTCTATGTATAAAAAACTACTTTTTTCTCTCCTGCTAATTTGTTCTAACACATGTTTTTCTCAGCAGTTTTACTCTGTTTTCTTTGAGGAGTTACCAAGAGACTGGCAACTTTATCCTCGCAATGAAAACAACCTTGCGGTTATTCCAATAAAAGGACGTATCGAAATTCCGAACTGGAAAAGTATGTCTGTACAGATTTTAAGAAACAAAAAACCCTATTCTTTTCAGAAAATTGCGATTAATTACACCGCAAGCAAAGATACAGGAACCTTTGTACTATCGCCAACTATCAAGGCCGAATTGGCTGAGTATGATGTTAAAGTGTATGCTATTCGAAATGAGCAAGATTCGGTGCTCATGGTAACAAGAGAAAATATCGTTGCTGGAGATGCCTATATTATTTATGGGCAATCTAATGCTCGAGGATGGGAAGAATTTGACCCCTATACCAATGAATATTGTAGAACCTACGGATTTGGCTACGATACAGATCAGTTTAAATGGGGACTTTCTAATTCAGACTATACTGGCTATAGTTTTGATAGGCAAATCGTAGGTCAATGGGGCATTAGTTTTCAAAAATATATCATGAATACTTATGGTATTCCTACCTGTGTTATTTCTCATGCTTCTCCTGGCCAACCAATCCGAAATCTTGTCGAACGAAATCCCTCTAACCATGCTGATATTAGTACTCAATATGGCCGTTTACTTACGTATGTTACACAGGCCAAACTTAATAATGCCGTAAAAGGGCTATTTTATTGGCAAGGAGAAACAGAAGCTTCGCATAACCCTAGCGAATGGAAACCTCTGTTTGATCAACTTTATAAAGAACTCATTGAAGATTATCCATCGATACAGCAATACTATATTTTTCAACTTCCTTTATTTGGAGGAGTTTCATATAATGAAGAAGTTGGTGTTATGCGAGACTACCAACGACAATTGGGTGATATTTACCCTAAAGTAAATAGTTTTGCTGCTTTAGGAGCAACAGGGTGGGATGGTTTTCATTACAAAACTGCGGGTTATCGTCAATTGGGAACGGAATTAGCCAAAATGACATCTTACCATTTCTACGGTGAAAAGAAAAAGTATGAATCGCCTAATATCCGTCGTGCTTTTTACTCATCTCCTACTCGCGATGAAATCACCTTGGCTTTTCAAGATGACCAAAAAGTTATTTATCCGAATGATACAACAACCGATAATTTTATCATCAATAAAACAGGAACGCTCAGCGTCAAAGACTTCTTTTACCTCAATGGTAGATGGAAAAAGGTGGCCTCAGGTTATGCTTCAGAAAACAAAATTATCTTAAAACTTAAAGAACCTGCTTCTTTACAAGATACTTTAATCAAGTATTTACCTTCTGTATTTCCGTATTCTGGCGACTATGATTACGTGAGCGATTTACCATGGGTATACCTTGGCCCTTTTATCAAAAATACAGATGGATACAGAGCCTTTGCTTTTCATAATGTGAAGATTGGTAAATATATCGAAAAACCCGTTTTATCTATCGACAATACTACCTACAATCAAGTAACCTTGAGATGGGGAGTTAGCAATGATAACAACCTAAAGTATGTTTTAGAAAGACGAATAAAAGATTATGGAAACTTTGTTCCCGTTTTCGAAACATCTCAGGCAAGCAGTTTTACAGATACTAATCTTGAGCCAAACCAAGTTTATGAATATAGATTGAGAGTTCTGACTGCTACCAGTGAAGCTAGTGCTGTGACAGAGGGAAAAACCCAAATGCCCTTAGCGACATCGGCAGAACTTAACCCTTCGATTTTGATTTATCCCAATCCTGTTAGTAGTGTAGCTCATATCAATCTGATAAAACCCACCAGTGGTGAAATACAAGTTTGGGATTTAAGCGGACAGTTGCGAGTTAATCAAAAGATTCAAAATCAGGAAAATATCGCTATATCTCTATCAAATCTTGAAAGTGGTACCTATATCATGATGGTTAAATCATCATTAAATGATGCCATTTATAGTCAGAAACTACTTGTAATGCATGACTAAAAACTAATATCAGTGATTATCCGTAACTAGCAGAGACACAATGATTGTGCGTCAAACTTGGCGTCTCAAGATAAGTAAAATCTAGGATAATGGCATCAAACATGAGTCATCCCAAATTTTAAGATTGGGATTATCCTCCATAATTTTCATAAAAAAGGGGTCGGAATATATTTTCCGACCCCTTTTTTGAGGCTATTATGCTAGATTTACTTGGTTTGAGACG
>NZ_JBMLSD010000166.1:11774-15832 GCF_049240685.1 Flectobacillus sp. | reverse complement strand
ATAGCCTCAAAAAAGGGTCGGGAAATATATTCCGACCCTTTTTTTTGAAAATTATGGAGTATAATCCCAATCTTAAAACTTGGGATGACTCATGTTTGGTTAACCGTTATAATATTTCTAGCAAGGTATCCCAAAATACAGAATGACTTCTATTCAGGTATTTAACCATTTTCAAATCAACACATTTTCAAATTTTCAAATTATTTCGGTGCTATTTCTCCCAAATAAAAACTTGGATGTGGAGGTTGGTTATAGCCAGAATTTTGCCAAGCGATTGCCACACGATATTGCGCATCGTGCATCAAAGTTGGCATTTTATAAGTCGTTGGAATTGTCGTAGTAAAAATGCGAAGCGCTGAGCTATCACTTTTTTTCAATACTACCTCCTCTCGCCAATCGCCAAACAAATCTGCTGAAACGGCAGGCGTCGCCTTTGTACCGTTGTTAGAAGAGCAGCCTTCGGCTGTGAATAGGCGTACCAATTGTCCATTTTGGTAATCCCATTTATCTACATGATTTCCGTCTAATAATTCACGAGTTAAATCGCCATCCCACCAAACTGCAAAGTTCATGGAACGAGGTCGGGTAGCACTAATTTGATTTCCTTTACAGTCATAAAGCCCTCCTACCGAGCCCCACACCTCATATCCATAATGAGTAGGATCAATATCAGCAGCCATACAACGCCCTATATCTTTACCTTCGCCCGACACACCCCAAATAGGCTTGCCTGTCTGAACATCTCTAAACTCCATACCGTATTCGCCGTACTTGGCGGGTTCTTCGTGGCATTGCCAAAGTTCGAGGCCTTTTCTGGTTGGATCCATATCCGACACATGCAGGGCATCGCCATGCCCGAGGCCGTTGGCATAAAAGCTTTTACCATTCGAAGCAATCACAGATGAGCCACTAATTACCTCTTGCTTGCCATCGCCATCCAAATCGGCAATACTCATTTGGTGATTTCCCATACTTCGATGCGCTTCATTTCCTGAATCATTTGAATCAAAATTCCACCGCATTTTGATTTTACCTCTTTCAAAATCCCAGGCAGTTCTAACCAAACGAGTGTAATAACCTCTTCCAGTAATTAAACTTGGATGTTTGCCGTCCAAATACGCGACTGCAGAGATAAACCTATCTACTCGGTTGCCGTATTTATCTCCCCAAGCTCCCACTTCTCCACGCTCGGGCGTAAACGGTACAGAATCAAGAATTTTTCCAGAAATACCTTCAAAAACTGTCAAAAATTCAGGGCCATTCAAAATATACCCTGTTTCGTTACGATAATCGGCTTCGGTATCTCCTATAATCTTACCAGAAGCATCGGTAGTTCCATCAGCAGTTTTACAGGCAATTTCGGCTTTACCATCCCCATCAAAATCAAAGACCATGAACTGTGTATAATGTGCTCCTGCACGAATATTTTTTCCTAAATCTATTCTCCACAGCTGCTTCCCATCCATACGATACGCATCTAAGTAGACATTGCCTGTATAACCTTTCTGTGAATTATCCTTTGAGTTACTAGGATCCCATTTTAGTACAATTTCATATCGGCCATCACCATCCAAATCGCCTACCGAACAATCTGATGCGGAATAGGTATAAGGCTTCCCGTCGGGAGTTGTGCCTCCTGTAGGGATGCGGAGTGGGATTTCAATAAAATTTTGTGCTTCTACTTTGGTCGAATAGGCCTTTTGCTCTTTGCCATTCAAAACGGCTCTAACACTATACTCATCAGCGTCAACTCCGCTGCTATCTATCCAATTAGAAATGGATGCAATAGGATTAGTATTTAGTTTTACCTTTCCACGATAAAGATTGAAGGCCAAGCCATTTGGGTCAGTCAAAAGAATTCTCCAACTCAAAAAAACAGATTTGGGACTAGTCCGTACTGCGACCAAGCCTCTATCCAAATTTTCGAGTTGGTATTGTGCCATCGCACCCGAAGATAGCAGCAAGCCCACGACAAAGGGCAATACTGTAGTTAAGATTTTTTTCATGAAATAAATCAGGTTTATTGGTAAAGAAAATAGTGAATTTTGTAATAAAATTTCAGCTCAAGCGGAAAACGAAACAACTAGAGGTCGCATATTTCCCTCCTTGGAGAGCTGTAAAAAGATGGGTTGGTTTACCATTTTGCATCAGTAGTTGAGGGCGTTCAAACCGACCATATCGCTTGAGGTGGGCAGGTGCGGGAGGTTCAACAAGATAGGCTTCAGCTGGGAAAAAAGATACGGTAGGCTTGCTCCAGTTTTTACCATTTTTCGACTCCATCATTAAACCTACTTCATGGTTAAAATAGCCCATATCACGGGTAAGCATTTTGAATTTGCCTTTTTCTAAATAAGTAAAAGCATCTTCGACTTGGGCATTGTTTCCTTTTTTTGAAAAATCTATAATCGGATTTCCTTTATATTTTTGATAAGGCCCCATCAGGTTTTTGGCAATTGCTAAACCATACTTTCGATTGCCACGAATAGCACCTTGAGTTTCTTGATATTCTTTTGTATTCCAAGATTTGTAGTACAACCAATATTCTCCATTCGGGTGTTTAACAAAAGAGGGATTCGTGGTACAGTGGTCATCCCAAGCGCCTTCGGTACCCGCTTCCAACAGCGGTTTGTCGTAGCGAGTCCAAGGGCCATCGAGACTCGGCGCGGTGGCCAAACCAATACGCTTAGTATCTGTTTTACCGTTGGAGTTTCCCATGTAAAACAAACAATATTGGTTATCTACAAACTGAATATGAGGATTATGACAGGTAGTGGCATCCCAAAATCCTTCGCCTCTTGGAGCAAGAATAGTACCAGTGACTTTAAAGGGAGCGGTAGGAGAATCAGCAACAGCATGAGCTATTTCGGATTTGTGAATCCAACCGCCCATCTTATATTTTTCTGGCCATCTCGAAAAGAAAACATGTACTTTCCCATCTGGAGCCATAATCGGTGAAGCACACCAAACATAATACCCTTCTATTTCTAATCGACGACCAACTGGTTCGAGATGTTTAACAAAATCGGATAAAGGTAAAACCTTTGTTTTGGGTTTTCCAAAGCTAAATGCAGTCAATGGCAAAACTCCCAAAGAAGCCAAAAAGGTTCTTCTAGAAAGCATATTGTTTAGAGATAAATATCAATTTTTAGATCAGGAAATTGGTAGTTGCGAGTTATGAAGGATTCTAGAAACTGTTTAATTCGGATATTGGATGCTGGATTTCGGAAGTGTAGACTTCTATATTTTGTAAAAAAATAAAGGTATCTTACTTCATTTCCGAAATCAGAAATCCCAAATCCGTGATTGTTTTAAATCCTTGGTACAGTTCTAAATCACAATTAATTCTACACTAACGAATAACGCTATATAACCTAAAAGATTCAATTGCTCTATTTCTACTAAGTAAGGGCTTCAATAGGAGATTTTTTCAGGAAATAAATTTCACAAGAAGTATACTAATCATGCTTCTGAGAATTCAATTTTTCGACAGGATAGCCTTTTGCTCTACATCTCGCAATAATATCCTCCAACTGTTTTTGAGGCATTGTCTTTTTACGACTCATGATAAACAAAAATTTATATTCAGGATGCCCCACTACTACATAAGAATAATCTTCGGGAAGCTCGATAATCCAGTAATCCACTCGATATGGCCATAGAAACTGCGCCTCTAATTTGGAGTTATTGGTGTTAGCTACAGGAAAAACTTTGGATTTTACAGAATGAACTTCCTCATCATTCCCCTTTTTGTAGGTAGTGACTACATCAAAGTAGCCCTTGCTGTTGAGCGTATAATACCCAGTAGTTTCGCGGGTATTACGGTCAAACATAGTGGGTAAAGAATACAGTGAATACCAGACACCGCAATAGCGTCTCAAATCAACTTTCTCAACGGTGACATTTGGTACAAAATTGGTTTTCATTAAAAACAAAGTAAAAGCAAGTATGTATTTCATAAGTTTCTCATTTTGGAAAAATACGAAAAACTCAGCCTTTTAGATTTTGTTTTTTTCAAAACCTCTTAAGTTAGTACGCAAAATAGAATGTAAAGGATTTCA
>NZ_JBMLSD010000166.1:0-11674 GCF_049240685.1 Flectobacillus sp. | reverse complement strand
ATTTTTACACTCTTTGCCTGTTGCCTGTTGCCTTTCTTGATTTTTACACTCCTTGCCTATTAATCAAAAAACTCATTATGAAAATTGACTAAAAATACCTCGTGGGTAGCACGCGTAATACCTGTATAAAGCCATCGAACAAAATCCTCATTGATTTGCTCATCCGTCAAATAGCCTTGTTCTACAAAAACGGCATTCCACTGACCACCTTGCGATTTGTGGCAAGTGAGCGCATAGGCAAACTTTACCTGCAAGGCATTAAGATAAGGGTCTTTACGGATTTCGGCTATACGGTCTTTTTTATTGGTAATATGCTCGTAATCCAAGGCTACAGAATCATAAAGTGCCTTACTTTCATCTTTATTTAAGGAGGGATTATTGGAATATAAAGTGCTTAACAAAACTTTAGCTTCGATTTCGGGATGGTCTTCATAATCTAGCAAACGCAAGTAAAGTGTCGCAAAACGGAAGCCATGCATTTCTTCTACCCCTCTGATTTTCATGACCTCCACAAAATCGCCATTCGCCAAAAATCCCGCAGGGGAGTCATCTCCCAACCAATGATAATTGTTTCGCACAATCATCAACAAATCTCCAACCGAAAGTTCGTCATCTAAGGCAAATATTTGTTGACGAATGTAGCGGTTGTAGAGTACAGCAGTTTTGTTGGAGCGTGTCAGAATAATGGTATTTTCTCTACCAAACTTCCGATAAGCGTAGTTCAATCCATCTTCAAGCTTTTCGCCAGTCATTTTGTAAAAATCTCTATATCCTTTCGTCACAAAAGAAATCTTGGGCTTGTTGGTACTGAGCGTACTTCGCAGTTGGGTGGCATTATACAAAATCCCCGATTCGGCATCTTGGCGCATTACCTCGGTAAGCTCTTGCTCCAAAACACCCAAATGAAACTGACCTTCCATGTAAACTTTTTCCAAAGCTGGCGACATAAATTTTCCTACGGGAGGTAACTGTGCAGTATCCCCTACAAATATGATTTTATTGCCATTATAATCCAGTTCGGGATGCGAAAACACAAATTCCATCAAATCGGTCAACAATCCAGCCGTACCAAACTCAGCATCATCCGAAATCATCGAAGATTCATCAATAATAAAAATAGTATTAGTGGCGTAGTTGTTTTGACGCTGAAACTCCAAGCTTCCTGTATATTGATTGGCAACTTGACGATAGATTTTTTTATGAATCGTCAAGGCCGTCTTTTTCGAATAATTGGACATTACCTTGGCTGCACGACCTGTTGGCGCTAGCAACACAGACTTATACCCAAACTTAGGCAATACCTTTATTATGGTCGAAATCACCGTGGTTTTCCCTGTACCAGCATATCCTTTTAGCAAAAAACATAGTGGCCCAAACTCGTCGGTATTGAGGATAAACTTTTCCATTTTCTGAAAAAGTTCAACCTGCCCAAGAGTTGGTTCAAAGGGAAATTTTTGTCTTAATAAAAAAGAAGGTGTTTTTTGTTCTTCTGCCACGGCAATTATTGAGTGAATTATGATTGAGTAATTGAATGAATGGTGATTTTTCAAACGTTAAAGAATGATAGCATCCTGATGCGACAAATCTCTGAAAGTATTGATTAAACAGACTTTCTCAAAATGCTTCAGGTCTTCAACTTGGATGGCTTTTTCAGCGATTTGATGCGTATCCAACAAAAATTGTCGTTTTGTACCTTTCAATAGTGGCGTGTTTGGCGTAAACCACTGTTTACCATCCCAAAATGCCAAATTCGCAATAGTGGCATCTGAAACCCAACCATTTTGTGCGATAATCAACTCATCAGCATCAGCGTTTTCTTGAAGTAGTTGTGTAAAAATATTTCTTTCGAGCCATTTGATAGCATAATCGATGCGTGGAGCTTCAACCACCTTAATTTTACGAATATCTTTCCACTGGTAGGGAATAAATTGTATTTCCTCTATTTCTTGTTGGTATACGACTCTACAACGTACAATTCCAGTCTGATGTTCTGTCGGAACAAGCAAGTTTGAGGCCAAATCTATGACGTCGTCACACTGCCAAAGTTGCTTGCGGGCAGCATTCATCCGTGCTTGATGGTAAGATATTTGCCTTATCTCACCATTTTGTATCTGTATGGTTTCTAAAATTCTCATATTCTTCTGTAAATTTAAACTACTTTTTTTAAATAGATATTCCAGTTTTTGTATAAATAATTGATTCAAAAATGAAAACCTTAGATGATTTACTAGTTCTGGGCGACCCTCGACTCTACGAGATATGTCAAGAAGTGACCAAAGAAGAGTTGTCTTTGGTGAAAGAATGGGTTGCAGATATGCATAATGTTATGCAAGAAATACGGGAAAAGTACAATTTTGGAAGAGCCATTGCAGCGCCGCAATTGGGTATTATGAAAAGAGTCATTTATATGAATATCGATAAACCCGTAGTTTTCATTAATCCAGTTTTAGAAAATCTCAGCGAAGAGTTATTCGAGTTGTGGGATGATTGCATGAGTTTTCCTCGGCTATTAGTAAAAGTAAAGCGTCACAAAAGTCTTAGAGTTCGATATTTGGATGAAAATTGGCAGGAGCATGTTTGGGAAATGCAAGATGATTTATCAGAATTGCTCCAACATGAATATGACCATTTGGAAGGTATTTTATGTACCATGCGAGCCATTGATAACAAGTCGTTTAAGTGGAGATAGGTAGTAGTGCTGAATTATGAGTGATGTGTTTTGAGTGTATTTTTTGATTACTAATGTTTTATCTCACAATTAATCCAACTTAATTCTGCAAGATTATTGAAGTAATAGTGGTGAGTTGTCCTTGCTTAAATTGCTAAATTCCAATCAAATAAATTTGATATTACTTTCGATGAAATATATTCTTTCCTTGCCCATTTTCAATCATACTACTCAAAACCTCACAGCACTCTTGGGATTGGCTTGGGGCTTTTTTCCCTTTATTACAGTCTTACTTCTTGTTGATTCTCCGTGGTTTGCCCAAAACCTATTCGACGGCAGATATCTAGCTGATATACTAACGCTTGCATACTTTGGTTTACTATTTCATCACAGCGATGCACATTTGCGAAAATTGCTTTTCGTCATGATTTTTTTGTCGTATTTAGGCGAATTAATTTTCTGCAATGGCGCAGAAATGTATGATTATCGGACACCCTATGTGCCATTTTATGTGCCTTTTGGTCATAGTATCGTTTATGCCACAGGATATATCTTTGCACATACCTCATGGGCTTATCGTTACGATAATATCCTAAGGACTGTTTTCATCGTTTTTTATGCAGTTGTATTTTTAGTGGTCGGATATTTTTGGAACGACCACTTTTCGCTGTTGTTTGGTCTGCTATTTTTTATATTGGTCAGACGCAAAAGATGGCAAAATGTTTATTTTTTCATTGGGATAGCAGTTTTTACCACCGAACTGATTGGCACCTATTACAACTGTTGGGCTTGGCGGCCTTTTACCTATGGAGGATTAGCCACGGCCAATCCCCCTTTGGGAGCAGTATTTTTTTATGGTGGCGGAGACGTACTGTTGGACAAAATTATTTGGTATTATGAACGTAAAATTCTGATAAATACCTAGCCCAAAAATAGAAAAGAGCACTTTTAAAGCAATTGATTTTCGATAGTACGAAAAGTTAGATTTATTCTTGCCTTTTGCACCTTTTTGGAAGGAGGCAATCTATGCAGCCAATAAGTTTGGGTTGTATCCTTCATCACCAAAAGGCTTCCGTGTTCGAGCAATACATCTACCCTATCTTGGGTATGTTTATGTTTGAAGGCAAATTTTCGTTCGGCCCCAAGCGTAATAGAGCCAATAGCTCCATTTTTTTTCAAATCGATTTCATCATCGCTATGCCATGCCATACCCTCCTCGCCAGAATGATACAGATTGAGCAAACATGAATTGAACCTTTCGCCTGTTGCTACTTCAATTCTTTGTTTGAGTATCACTAATTCGGGGGTCCAAGGTAAAGCCTCTTTGGTAACCTTCGAATAGGTATAACGAAAAGGACTATCGCCATACCATGCGACTTTTCGTTTGGTAATAATTTTTTTTCCAAAAATTATCGCTTCATCATTCTTCCAATCTATAGAATCCAAAAGTACAGTAAAGAAATAGTCTGCTTCATTTTCAGCGAAAAGTTTGCCGTAATAATTCACTGTTCCATCCTTTGGCAACAGATTTAGTTGAGGGTTTACTGAATCAAATAATGAAAGTGCCATGACATTGTTTTTTACGCAAATTTTAAGACAATATTAGGAGTTTCAAACCCGAATATTGCTGTAAAACTGTACTAGAATAATTAAATATAAGTATTTGTAGTTTTTGTATAAATTTCTAACTGACATGCGAAAAACATTTGCTTCTAATTATCTTTAAGTATAAATTTATAGCTAATAGGATATTGCTTCATCTTCTCTTATTTACGAGATTTGTATAGAATTATATTGATGATTGAGGAATTTTCTCCATAAACATCCTCTACTCTTGGTATTAAAACAAAAAATCGCCAAAATTGATTGATAAATTTCATTTCTTGCCTATTACAAAATAATTAACGCTTACCTTCTTGCTCAAAAAAAATATGATTGGTCTGTAGATACTGCTATCAACAGGGTTTTGGGCTCTAGAGTATCTTCGATTAATACCATTACCAACAGCCTACATAAAAAAATACATCCATTTATATTTGATTGAAACATGCATAACAACAACATTATTAAACACTCAGCAAAGCCTATAGATTATAAAGAGATAATTAACACTAATCAATAGTAGATATCCCTTTTTGACAACTTTAAATCCTATGCTCAAAATATAAACTATTGACTAGCCTTCATTTCTTGAATCTATGGTTAAAAACTACTTTAATACATGGTTTATTTAAAAAAGACTAGTAATTTTTTGGTATCGCCAAATCCAGAAAATCAGGAAAAAAACAAAACGGAGTATGTTTTTATCAAACAAAACAACCACTATATCAAGCTCCTCTACAATGACTTAGTATTTGTACAAAGTGCTGGCAACTATGTAGATTTATTGACTTGTAATTCGAGAAGGTTCGTATTGAAATCGAGTATAGCACAAATCCAACACTCGCTCAATTACGAAAAACTTATCAGGATTCATCGGTCGTATTTAATCAATATAGACCACATCAACGAATTTAGCCTGCAAGAGGTTACGATGAGCAATGGCTGTATTTTGCCCATCGGAAAAAACTTCCAGGATAGCTTTTTGGACTTACTTCTAAATATCTCTATTTCAGCTTAGTACACAAATACTATTTCTTGTTAAACACACCAACATATAAATTTAGAACTCATGAAAAATGAAATCTTAAACCTAGCCTCTCTTACCGTTATTACCTGTGTGGCCGTAGCTCTGATTGCTTTATTTTATTACATGAAAATGAAAAACAGAACTACCACACGAAATCAATGCCCTTGCTGCTCTCAAAACTACGGGCAAAGGGTTCAAACTCCATTTATTTATGATGGACTTCGAACTATATTGAGTATTCCAGTCAAAACATATAGATGCTTATCGTGTAATTCAATATTTTTTGTTAAGTAATAACTTACGTATTGGTATTAGAGTTAGCCCTAAAAATCTTACAATTGCTGAATAAATGCTCTATCATGTATAATTCAGTACCTTTTTTGAAAGGAATTTAATTTTAAAATAGGTCGATTGAAATAAATTATGCTCAATAAAGTGCGATAAAATATCATTTTTAGCGAATGTAATCAAACATACCTAGTTGCGCACAAGGTTCATTTTTTATGAACCCCTATATTGCTATGTCTTGTTGCAAAGTGTAATAAACTAGGAATCTATCTATATTGGTCATAACTTGGAGGGGGATAAAATCCCAAGTCGATGAAATTAACAACTCAGTTTTCTATTTATTGTTTTTTACTAACGCTATTTCCCTTACTAAAAATAAGAGCACAAGCCCCTCAAAAAACTTCTGGAAACCCCATTTTGAGGGCGGGAAAGAATATTGGGTTTTCCCAAAGTTTTCGGCCAAATACAAGACCAAATTTTCTTTGATGCTTATTCATCAAAAGATTTACTTAGTTGAAAAAAACATGCTCGAATCTTAGACACTACTGCCATAAAAGATATAAAAATGACCTTCGAGGGTGTTGAACCGAAGAGATTGAAGTAAGTAGACTGATTTTATAAGGGAATTTAGTGATTGAGCGAATGAGTGATTATTTTAATCTATATTTTCTGGTTAGAGGCAATGCTTTACGTCTAGAGATTTGTCAACAAGAATTTTAGCAAAAAAAAGGGCAGTTGAATTTAGTTTTTCGACTGCCTTTTTTTGATTTACAACCATTAAATGCCTACCGTTTAAGCAAATTGTAATTCTTTTAACCTTTTTTCCTAATAGGGTGCGACTAAAGTCGCACCCTATTAGGAAAAACTGAGATAGGCTACTTTATCAATCTCAACAAAAGGAGGTCTTCTTTTCAGATAATCAAAAAACTCGGGATGGCTTGTGTTAATATTTTATGACTTGCATACAGTCAATACTAAAAGAGTGATAATTTCGCACAAATTAGACACTCTTCACTAATGCCTGACCCCTATTGCCTCATAACATCAACCTATCCCTCACCTCCATTAGGGCATATCCTAATAAATTTTCGCCTTCCCATTCCATTGGGTTTTCTACATCTGGATGGTCCGAGGCCATGCCAATTCCCCAGATTGCATCTACAGGGCTTGCCTCTACAATGACTCTATTGGTGGTGTTCAACAAAAATTCTTTTAAGGCTATATCTTGTGAAAATTTATAAAAATTACCTTCTACAACAATCTCAAATTTATGGTAATCCCAAATCTTTGAATCAAAGTTTTTTACCAATCGTCCAAGTTTTTTGGCATCTGCTGGACTCTTTGCCTGTAGGATTTTTTCGGCTGTAGATTCATCTCCAAAAAGTCTTGCTTTTTGTACCATCATCCAATGCTCGGCCGTAATAAATACTTCGTTGTTGACCTTAAACGGCGACTGCCACCACTGACTAAAACAGGCTTTGGAAAGACTCCCATCTTTTGAGGGTTGATGCCCCCAAAAAAATAGATATTTTATCGACTCCCCGATATTGTACTTTTCACAGAGCCACTGTTGATTGTATTTCATAGTTATTAGTTTGGTTAGAAAATCAAAAATAGTAAAATTTAAGAAAAAGAATAAACAAAAAGAGGATAGACTCTTTTACGAATCTATCCTCTTGCTACAGTATCTAGTAATAAAAAAAGCCTTTCAAAAATTCTGCATTATTTCATTTCGGCAGCATAAATTCCAGAGGTTGCGTCTTGTTTAAATGATCTTGAAATCCAGCCTCCGCCTACAACATCATTACCTTCATAAAACACCGCCGCTTGCCCAGGTGCTATACCCGAAACAGGTTGATGGAAATCTACTCTCATTTTTTCGCCTTCTTGAATAATTTTCGCTGGCGTGCCTTGGTCTTTGTAGCGAACCTTCGTGATAGTTTCTAAGGTATTTGGGATTGAGGCATACTTCGACATATTCAATTGCCCAACCCACATACCATCGCGTTCCAAATCTACGTCACGACCCAAAACGACCTCGTTTGTTTCTTTGCGTATTTCAGTCACAAAAGCAGGATAACCCAAAGCAATCCCCAAACCTTTTCTTTGTCCGATAGTATAAAAAGGATACCCCTCGTGTTTGCCAAGCACCTTCCCACTAGTATCTACGAAATTTCCACCACGCACCTGTTCTTCTAAGCCTTCTACACGACGTTTAAGGAAACCACGATAGTCATTGTCTGGCACAAAGCAAATTTCATAGCTTTCAGACTTATTTACCAAATCCATAAAGCCACGTTCCTTTGCCATTTCTCGGATAGTATTTTTTGTCAAATGACCCAAAGGCAATTTTGTGCGCGATAGACTCTCTTGCGAAACGCCCCACAGCACATAACTTTGGTCTTTCCAAGTATCAACACCCTTAGAAATCACAAAGCGAGCGTTTTCTTCGCGAATATTGGCATAATGTCCTGTTGCAATAAACTCACAATCTAGTTTGTCGGCACGACGCAAAAGCGCATCCCATTTGATATGGGTATTACACATCACACAAGGGTTTGGTGTGCGTCCTTCCAAGTATTCACCTGTAAAGTGATTGATTACATAATCGCCAAATTCTTCTCTAATATCAAGAATGTAATGTGGGAAACCCAACTCTACCGCAATATTGCGAGCGTCGTTGATAGAGTCCAACGAGCAACAGCCCGTTTCTTTCTTGGTTCCTCCAGACGAAGCATAATCCCATGTTTTCATGGTCATACCTACTACCTCATACCCTTGTTCGTGAAGCATTACAGCTGCTACCGAACTATCGATGCCCCCACTCATGGCGACTAAAATTCTTCCGTGTTTACTCATGTTTTCGGCGAGGATTCAAAGTCCTCCGTTGTTTTTTATTATGACTTATGAATAATTGACAAAAAGCTATCGATAACCCAACAATGGTATTTATCAAAGATGGGCTACCTCTCCAAACCAAATATTCTTTTACAAAAATACAATATTTTTCTAACACCTTGGCTAGCTTTTTGGTTCTGAGTTGGTCAAATTGTACTTTTGCAAAAATTTTAGGGTCAACGTTTTTCCCTACAAGCAGAAAAGAATCATGTTAAAAACTATTGTTAAGGTTTCGGAAGTAAATAATCTCTCGGATGCTCGTTACTGTGCTGGTATGGGAGTAGAATATATTGGTTTTTCGATGGACAACGTCCCTTTTGAAAAATACAAAGAGATGAGAGGCTGGTTGGCTGGTATTCAGATTGTTGGAGAAACTACTTCTAATAATACCTTACATATTCAAGAAATGGTAGGTACCTATATGCCAGACGCTCTTCAGATATCTGCCAATACTGGAAATGAACTACCAGATTTAGAAACGTTGAAGGAGTTAAACTTACCGATTATTCTTAAGCTAGACTATGCAGAGGCAAATTTGCCTGCGCTTTTTCAATCTACAGCAAATTTTGTAGAATATTATTTATTGGAAAACTCCGATGAATTTACTCCTGCCGATGATGTTATCTATCAGTTGGAGACCTGGGCGGCACAATATCCTATTCTATTAGGGTTTGGTATTACTGAAGATAATGCCAATCGATTGATTGATGAAGCTGGATTCAAAGGTCTTGCATTGAAAGGTGGACAAGAAATTCGTCCGGGTTTTGCCGATATGGACGAATTAATCAATATTTTGGAAGTACTCGATGATGATTTTTAGTAAAAAAGCTTGAGAATTATAAAATTATTCTTGGTAATTTTATAATTCTCAAGCTTTTTGTTTTTAGTTTAATTTAACAAAGTAGGAACACTTATGGGTTAGTAAGCATTATATTTTCTTACTACAAATCAAGCATATATAAATTTTCTTACTTCGAAAATTTTTTCTCCTTGTGAGTATTACTCACTGAAAAGGAAAGGTAAAGCCCCATTCCTAATAATACGAGAGCTAAGATTACGACTGACATTTTAGATAGGAGTGAAAAGAGTGAAAAAATCTCTAATTTGATACAATGACAACTTTGAAGACGCTGCCCCTAATCGAATTATAGTATTAATACGATTTTTATGTAACAAAGTAACAACACACTCCAAAAAATCCCTAAATTATTTGTTTTATCTGAGTAAACGGCTCATCACCTAACCAATTGATTATCAATCCATCTTTCTCCATTTTTCGAAAATATGTCATTTGTCTTTTGGCAAACTGATGAATCGCTACATTCAATCGTTCAAACATAATGTCATAAGTTATTCTTCCTTGGAGATACTCTGTAATCCATTTGTATTCTAAGCCATAAAAAATCAGCTTATCTGGACTAACCCCCGAATCTAACAGGGTTTGCACCTCTTCGACCATTCCTTGCGCAAGTCTCTGTTGGAGTCGCTTCGTAATTCTCTCACGGCGTAGTTCAACAGGAGGATTTAAGCCAAAAATGACCGTATTAATCGGAAGTTTTGTAGGCAGTTCGAAGGAAGGATTTGCCCGTAAGAACTCCCCAATTTCGATTGCCCTAATCGTTCTTTTGTGCGTAGAAATATCGGCCTGGGGCACAAGAGAAGATAATGGTCTGAATTTCTCAATAAGCTCCTCATGAGCAAAATTCAACAACTCTGCTCGAAGTGTTTCATCAATTGGAACTGCCGTATACTGAAACCCTCGTAATACTGCTTCCAAATAAAGGCCACTTCCTCCGCAAAGAATAGCCATTTTCCCTTTATTTTTAATAGCGTTGAAAGCTTCCTGAAAATCCTTTTGAAACTGAAAAATATGATAGCTTTGTCCCGCATCAACCACATCAATGAGGTGATAAGGTATTGTTTTTCCCTCCAATGTGTATTCATCGAGGTCTTTCCCTGTACCCAAGTTCATACCTCTGTATACTTGTCGAGAGTCTGCACTGATAATTTCGGCATCCAACCAATCGGCTAGCTGCACAGCCAAATGCGTTTTGCCAGAGGCGGTTGGTCCCAATATAGTGATTAAATCATATTGCATAAATAAAATGAGCCTAATCCTTTTTAAGCGTTTTGATGTACTTGAGGCTTCCCGAGTTCCAGATTCTTACCCAGCCACGATTTATTAATTGTTCGGAAGTTAGTTGTTGTAAAAGTCGATTTTCGAAATGTCGTTCGAAGGTAAGAGGGTTTATCCAATAAACTGCCCCAAGCGTAAGATTTGCGACTAAGTCAAATCCCAATACTTCATAACTTCGCCCGTCTGACCAATCCTTGTCGGCATAGCTCATCAAATCATCAGGCTGATACTCTTTCGCAAAAGCCTGAATCAGTTTGTCCATACCACCAACTACCACGTAGCCTTGTAAAGAAGCAAAACGCAGCAACTCGTAGGATAGATAATTTTGACGATTACCCCATTTCATTTTGCGAGCTCCACTAAAACTCGCTACCGCTACCAGAGCATCGTGGGTAGGCTCGGAGGTTGTTCCTAAGTACTTTTGAATGTATTGTTTTTTTAAAAAAAGCCCATATTTGACCTTAGCCTGTGTTGATTCTTGCAGATGATGTTGATGTAAAAAAGAATCCATGATTGGCTTTTCGATGCGCTGTACTAGACAGTGACGCGCATGAATCCGCTGAAAAAAACCCAATAAACTCGATATCCTTGCTTTGATTAATGCTTGTTTTAAAACCCATAAATCCTGCCAAAGAATAATGTATTTGAAGCCCGAACTTGAAGACAATTCCGAAATAGCGTGACCATATTCGAGACTTAGTTTTTGATGAACCCAAGCTTTTAAATCAAATAAAATAACCTTCATTTTTTTTTCTGGAAAACTTATTACTGAAAAAACTTGCTCCTCCAATATTAAACTTTCTTTCTGAAAATGAAGATTATTGTTCTCTAACCAATCGTATACCTCCTGTATCCAAGTGCTCATCTTAATCAAAACTAATTTCTTGCAAAGATAACAAGTGATTGTACAACATAAGATAGAAAATTAGTCTTTCGGTAATAGACTACGCGAGCTCGGCAAAAACATATCTAATTTTTCTAAAAAACAAATTTAACACGCTTTGCCCTATGCCTGTTGCCTTGCGGCTTCAACCCAAATCTTAATTCTAATTGT
>NZ_JBMLSD010000165.1:0-12144 GCF_049240685.1 Flectobacillus sp. | reverse complement strand
CAGTGAAAAAGGCCCAACACCTAAGAAACGCTTTCTCGTTTTGTCCAGTAATCAGATTGTTAATTTAATATTTTCTTTTACCTACTCACTCAATTTTAGAGACCTTTTGAATGATAGGCTTACTTGGATTATTTGTTTAGTTGCTCTACTAAAATAGCGGCAATTCTTTCAGACGTATGACCATCCCAAAGCGGAGGAATAGCTCCTTGCTTGGCTTTTCCTTCCAGAATTTCAACAAATTTTTGGTGTACAGTAATAGGATTCAAATCAGCCAGTAACTGATTTGTACCAAGCGCTACCGTGACAGGACGTTCGGTAGTGTCTCTAAACGTCAAACATGGCACTTTCAAATAAGTAGTTTCTTCCTGAATCCCTCCCGAATCAGTGATAATCAAGCTGGCATTTTGCATTAATTGCAAAAACTCTAAGTACCCTTGTGGCTCTGTCAATACTAAACCCTCAATAGCTTGAAGTCTTTCCCAAAGTCCCAAATTTTTGAGATTATTGGCTGTGCGTGGGTGAATCGGGAATACCACTTTTTTGAATGGAACAGTATTCTCTATGATGGTCAAAATCGAAGAAAGCCCCTCTGCTGTGTCTACATTGGCAGGGCGGTGCATAGTCATTACAACAAATTCATCTTTAGTCAAGCCTAATTCTTCAAGAACGGTAGTCTGTTGTGCTTTTTCGAGATAATGTACCAGTGAATCAATCATGACATTCCCTACAAAGAAAACTTTTTCGTCAGGAACACCCTCTTTTTTGAGATTATCGATACCCGACTGTTCTGTGATGAATAAATAGTCTGATACGCTATCTGTCAAAATACGGTTAAGTTCTTCAGGCATTTTGCGGTCACCGCTACGGAGGCCCGCTTCTACATGTGCTACAGGGATGTGTAATTTGATAGCTACCAAAGTACAAGCCAATGTAGCATTTACATCGCCTACGACTAGTACTAAATCTGGTTTTTCTTGAAGAATTACTTTTTCAAATTCCAACATTGTACGTGCCGTAACTTCTGTATGAGAGCCACCTCCTACACCAAGGAAATAATGCGGTTTAGGCATTTGAAGCTGTTCAAAAAATACATCACTCATCTTGGCATCAAAATGTTGTCCTGTATGAACAATCTTCGATTCGATGGCTGGGTGGTTTTCAAAAGCACGATGCAATGGCGCTACTTTCATAAAGTTGGGACGAGCGCCAACGATGTTAAGAATTTTCAACATAGAGTATGTACAAAAAAAATGATGCGAGTTATCCACAATCAATTGTGGATAACTCTGTGGGTAAATCCACTGCAAAGTTGGTTAAATTTGTCTTATTTACCATATAATAAACGATGATATAGTTCAAGAAATGCGTGATTGACTTTTTGTTCTGTGTAGTTATCCACAACGATTTGCCTAGCATTATACCCTAATCGATGCCTAATTTGTGGATTTTCTAGCAGATAATCAATTTGTTGTGCCAAAGCTCTAAAATCCCCAATCGGGACAATCAGGCCATTTTTTTGATGCTCTATCAAGGCTTTACACCCATCGCAACTACTGGCAATAATGGCTCTACCAACCGCCGAGGCTTCTAAAAGTATACGTGGAAAACCTTCATGATAGGATGGTAATACAATAATGTGAGCTGTTTGTAAAAATGGAAGGATGGGAGATTGTGCTCCTTTCCACACAAGATAAAAGTTATCCACAATGGCTTCAAGTTCGTCTTGGGTGATTGCGCTAGGATTTGCTTCGTCGATAGGACCAATCAGTTCAAAAGTGACTTTTCCTACCCACTTACTCTTCAAAAGATGGGCTGCCTTCACGAAATCTAATATGCCTTTATCTTTCAACATTCTTGCCACAAGACGAACCTTTAGTCCATTGTGAGTTGACTCTGGTGTATAGACAAAGTATTTGATATCGATGCCTGTACCTTTAATAAGGGTGATTTGTGCATTTTTTAAGTAAAGAAGTCTCTGAAAAAACTGAGCGTTTTGTTCATTCTGAAAAAGAAAATGTTGATAACTTTTTCTGAACATGAAGCCTAGAAGGAAAAATATTCTTTTTAAAATACTCTCTTTATTTGGGGATAAAGCCGAACCTAAGCCTGCTACAGCCTGAAGAACGATGCTTTGGCCTAACCCCAGACGAGCAAGGCTACCAAGTAAAATAAGCTTGATACCAACATGTTGAATAAGGTCGGGGTTGATTTGATGATATAGTTTTCGCAGAATCCACAATTCTTTCAAATTCTGTAAAGGAGATTTACTGCCACGATTCAATTGAAAATCATAAAAATCTATGCCCAGCGATTCTAAGTAAGCTCTTTTACCTGTGTCTTTGGTAATAAGACTTACTCTATACCCTTGCTCTATACAAGCCAAGGCTATCGAAAGTCGATGTGAGATAAAGAAATAGTCTGTATTTACCACAAAAAGTAGGTGCAAATTGTCTTTATTCATTTGATGTAGTCTTGAAAGATATGAAGAGGAATATTAGTAATCTTTTGATAAATACCATTTTTGAAAACAGTAAATACTCCAAAGCTGAAATTTATACCTTTGGGGTTTTTGGAGAAAACAATGAACTTGCTTATGCATTTTTAAAGGTTCAAATAGGTCTTGCTTTCTTAGAAAATCAATACTCGTAAGCCTCAAAAGTTCTTTCTTTAGACTTGTGCTTAGCCAAATAGCTATTGGTACTTCGAAGCCCTGCTTTTTAGCTTGTCGAAAACTTTCTGGGAAAAGCGTTGAATGATACCTTTTTAATAAATACTTGGTATTACCTTTTTGAATGAGTAAGGTATCGGGGAGTTTTTGTGAAAATTCCCAAAGATATTTCGACAAAAAAGGTGTTCTGTATTCGATAGACGCACGCATACTCATACGGTCTGTCTTTACAAGCATATCTCCTTCCAAGGCTATTTGCTTGTCCCAAAGTCTTGCTAATGCCAGTGGATTATCCAGCGGATAGGTCAGAAACAGCCTATATAATGTATTGGTTTGGCATTGCCAATTGGGCAATAATAGTGCATTCAGGGTAGCGTCTTGCATTCCCATCTGACTAATATTCCATACATCTTCTGAAGAGTTTTTTCCGATTTTTTCAAAAAACTTAAGCATTGTATTAACTGCAGAATTATCTGGAAACAGATACAAAGGCAGATGATTAATGTTTTTTAAAAAAGGTGCATATTGTCTAATTTTGTCAGCCCAAATTGGCATCAAATAACGCTGATAGCCACCAAATACCTCGTCGGCGCCATCGCCTCCATACATGAGTTTGATATCTTTTTTTACCCATTGAAGAACTGCATTGCTTGCAATGGCCGATGAATCTGAATAAGGCTCGTCAAAATAATGTAAGGTTTCACTAAGCTGTTGTTGGACTTGCGTAAAATCGAGAGGGATAATCTCATGTTTTAATCCTACATACTGAGCTATTTTTTGGGCTAAAAAACTTTCATCTTTTCTGCTTGCCTGTGTTTGTAAAGAAAAACAGCAAACATTGGGATTTAACTTACTAAACCAATACGCCAGAATACTAGAGTCGATTCCTCCGCTAAGTAAAAGCCCCGAGGCATGATTGGTACGTGTTTGTTGCTGTACACTTTCTTGAATTAATCTATTCAGAGAAGACAATGCCTCTTGATAGTTGAATTGTGGGATATAGTTGGGTATTTTCCAAAAATTGGCCGTATTCACCTTGAGTGTTGCTAAATCTATACTCAAATATTGTGCAGGCTGAACCTTAAAAATGGATTGGTAAATACTCAATGGTGCAGGAATAAAGCCTAGTCGAAAATACCAATTAAGTGCCTCAGGACTGATGGATGCCCGTTTTTCTCTGAGTGCTTCAAAGCCGCACAAAAGACCCTTCAACTCGCTCGACCAAATCACAAACTCATGGTTGCAATAATAATATAAAGGCTTTTCGCCATTAATGTCTCTTGCCAAAAAAAGTTTATTGAGTTTGAAATCCATAATTGCAATGGCAAACATTCCATCAAAATGCTCAAAACAGGATGTCCCCCAATAGAGATACGCCTTAGCTAAGACCTCCGTATCGGATTCGGTACGAAACTGATACCCCAAGCTCATCAAGGTTTGTTTGAGCGCTTGATAATTGTATATTTCTCCATTAAAACACAAACAAATATCTTGCTCACGCCAAGGTTGCTGCGCAAAATTGGCATCTACAATTGCCAACCTGCGCATTCCCATACCCTGCGTTTGGGCTTCGTTGAGCCATATTCCTTCGTCGTCAGGGCCTCTTTGATACAATTGCTGATTCATGCTTTTTATCAAACTAGGCAGAGATACCATAGGCCGTAGTGCTAAAATTCCATTGATTCCACACATATTTTAGTTGGGATAAAGTAAAGACAAATGCCAATCATCGTACTGCTGAGCAATGTTGGCAATATGAAAATGCTCCAAAACTCTTTTTCGTAAATCTAAACCAAGTTCTATACGCTTTTCGAAAGGAATAGACAGTACTGAAAGCCAAGCCTCTGCTAATGCCTCTGGACTTTTACTTGGCACAATCAGTTGAGGTTTTGCCATAAGTATTGCTGCATCTCCGGCATCGGTAGATACACAAGGGATACCTTTCATCATGGCTTCTCCAAGTACATTTGGAAAACCCTCCGAATAGGAACTAAGTGTGAAAATATCGAAGGTATTGAGTATATCATCTAGTGATATTTGTGCCTCATGTAGTTCGACATACTGGTTTAAGTTAAACTGCTCAATCCATTCCTGAAGTTGGGTGTTTGCGGCATTGCAGCCTTTTCCAACTAGTATAAACCTACCATGAGGATTTTTTTGTAGGAAAAGAAATACAGCCTTTAGAAAGGTAAAATGGTCTTTTTCGGGTGTAAATCGGGCTATCATGCCAATACGCATAATAGCCCGATGCTGAAGTGTAACTAGGGTATTATCTACAAAACCATTGGGGATAACTTTGATTTTTTGATGAAATCCAGCCTTGTTATGTTCCTCTGCTCCCTTTTGCGAGCAGCTCACAATATAATCGGGGATAAAATGAGAGGTAATTTTTAGAAGTATAAAAAAGGCTTTTTGAGACCAAGACGTCACCCCACTCAAGGTATTGCGAAGATTCCACACTACAACAGGTCGATTAGGCAAAAAATAGGCTGCAATTCCCCCAAGCAGATTGGCATGGTATAGCCAAGTATGAACAATTTCGGGACGAAGTTGACGAAGCACACGAAGACATGCAAAGGTGATAAAAGGAAGATAATACCAACGATTCTGAAAGGGTAAAACAAAGACCTCTATACCCAAAGCTTGAATAGAGGTAGCCAAGTCTGCCTCAGAGGTCAGACAAATCACCGATGGCGAAAACTTCTTTCTGTTGGTATATTTCAGTAATTTATATAGCATATTTTCGGCACCGCCAATGCCTAAGCTAGTAATTATATAGGTGGTTTTTATAGGCATAAGTCTATTTGAGCAGGAGTGATGTATTATGATGTAACTTAAAGATTATTAATACTTTATCTTATCATTTTCTTTAATTAGATACGCTTTTAGCTATATGCATTTGGTAAGCAAAGCTTAGGGTCTACAGCCTATTGTCTGATGCCTTGTACAGAGGTGTTGTTTATTGTTTTTCAGTAAATAGATTTTCATAGATAGCCATAACTGTATCTAATTCGAATGGCGGTAGATTTTGCAAGAGTTTTTCTGGTAAAAATGGATTTTTTAAAACTTTAGAAATTGATGTTGCAAAATCGTGTATATCGTTTGCCAGAAAACCATTTTCGCCAGAATGAATAATCTCAGAGGTTCCTCCCACAATAGCAAAAGCAAGGGGTGTTACTTCCAAGCATAGTGCTTCCAATAGTACATTGGGGAAAGCCTCCGTATACGAACCTTGCAGGTATAAATGGGCATTTTTGAGAAGAGGGAAAGGATTTTTTAGTTCTCCAGTCAAAACAACTTTTGATTCAAGCTGATGTTGCTGTACATATTTTTTGATGGTCTCTTTCTCTGGCCCTTCGCCTACGATGTAATAGCAGAATGGGGTATTGAGCAAAGTCAATGCTTCCAAAATTCGTAGATGCCCTTTATTAATATCTAGCCTTGCGATAGTCATGAAAATGGGACAATCGGGCACAGTATGCTCCAAGGGCATCTGAGCCAGTCTTCTTACCCAAGCAGTATGAATGGGATTAGGAATAACCAGCGTTTTGGAGGCTATTTTGGGCAAATGTTGTCTGATATGTTGTTCCATCAAAGCCGATTGTACCACCAGAAAGTCGATATTGCCATAAAAAAATTGGGATAATACTTTTTGTGGTGTATTTAACCTTTCAAACAAATAATTAGATTCCCGAGCAACTAGCTTACAAGAGCTTGGGAGAAGAGGTTTTAACAAAATTATTAATCTTGTAAAATCTAATACACTAAAAATATAATCAGGTTGCTCTTTCCAAATCAGCTTCAGGAGCTTTATCCAAGTATATCTAATTCTACTTTTACCAAAAATAGAAATACCTACGGAGGTGTTGATAATAGGATAAAATGGTATTTCTTTTGAATTGATACCTAGCCTTATGTCAAACTTTGAAGTATCCCAATGATTAACGAGTGTGCTGATGACTCTTTCGGTGCCTCCACAGGCCAGACTTGGTATTAAGAATAGTATTTTGGGTTTTATAGCCATCGATTATACCAAAGTTGAAATTGTAAAAGATGCCAAAGTGTAGTTGTATGTATATCCGAACCTTCATAGAAACGCTTGATTGAGCGATTGACCATTGCTGTACTAAGTAGGCCGTGTTGCTGTAGTGAGGAGTTAGTCAAGGTATCCAAAGTAAGTTCTTTCAAAGGCCCTCTCAACCATTTACTTAACGGGACTCCAAAGCCCTTTTTGGGTCTGTCCAAAAGTGTTCTTGAGATTTTTTGGTGTGCTAATTTTTTCAATAAATATTTTTGCTCAGAACCTTTGATTTTGAATTGACTCGGCAAACTCGACACCCATTCTACCCAAGGGTGATGCAACATCGGTTCTCGAATCTCGAGTCCAACGGCCATTCCTGTACGGTCTGCCTTGACCATTAAATCATCAACCAGATACTGAGAATAATCCCAATACAACATAGCATGGACGGGGTCGTTTGGAAAAGCCTTTCTAAAAGTATTTTCAGAACTTGCGATAAAATCAGGCACTAATGACGACACCTCGCTGCTACTGATAGTTTGACTAAGGGCATCGAGTACCCACATAGGATTTTGAGAATGTTTTAGGATATGCCTCAATTTGACATATTTATGATGGTGAAAGGGTTTTAACAATAACCTAATCACTGAGCTCGGAGCATATTTTATCCACTGAAAAAGCCCTAAGCTTTGTGTATAGCGATGATAGCCCGCCCAAAGCTCGTCGCCGCCCTCAGCCGATACTACGGCTTTGACTGATGACCGTACTCGCCGGCTCAACGCCAAGCACGCTACCGCCGAACTGTCGCCAAAAGGCTCATCAAATACGTCGGGCAATTGTGTGGTGAGATACAATGATTCTTTGTTTTCTAAAACAAACCCTTCAAAAGGAATGGCCAAATGCTGGGCTATCTGTTGTGCAAAAGGAATCTCATTGTATTGGTTTTCCTCAAATCCTAAACAATAAGCCTTGTAAAAATTTCGATGCTTACGAGCATAATAAGCTACTAATGAGCTGTCATAGCCTCCGCTCAGATATAAACCAATAGGGTGGTCGGCAATCATGCGCGTTTGACAAGCGGTATCAAGTCTTTGGTCTAGTTCATGCAGTAAAAAAGATTCATTCTGAAACTGCTTATCGATGGGTTGGCTAAAAGAATCCAAAATCGACCAATAAGTTTGAGTTCGTGTAGTGTTTTGTGGTAAGTCTATTACTAAAATCTGCCCTGCTAATACTTTTTGGGTTTGTTCAAAAATACAATTTGAACTCGGAATGTAGCCATACTGAAAATATAGTCCAACACTTTGATTTTGTATTTTTTTTGGAAAATCAGGATGAGCCATCAAGGCTTTGAGTTCGGAGCCAAATAGGATGATATTTTTTGATTGATACACATATAGGGGCTTGGCTCCAGCTCTGTCTCTTGCCAAAATCAACTGCTGACTTTCCTGATTGTATAGTCCAAAGGCAAACATACCAGTAAGTTGCTGAACCGCCGTTTCGCCCCAATAATCAAAAGCTTTGACTAATACTTCTGTGTCAGACTCACTCTCAAAATAGTAGCCTTTTTGCTGAAGTGTTAGTCGGATTTCTCTAAAATTGTATATTTCTCCATTAAATACCAGCACCCAATGCTGCCATCGGTAGGGTTGCGATGCCAAAGCACTATCGTCTAGTAGCGACAAACGCGTATGTCCCAATCCTATCTGATACAAAGGCATAGATTTCCAGTATTCACCCGAAGCATCGGGGCCACGGTGGCTCAAAGATGAATACATTTGTCGGAGAGTTTGACGAGAGCTTTTGTAACGAAAGTCAACAAGTCCAGTTATTCCACACATATTTTAGCTTGATTTAGCGTGAGAACTATTCCATCGGATATTGATAAGCGAAAATAGCCAAGGAACTACCGCAAAAATCAATACTCGTTTTTGTAAATATAGTTGAAATAAGAGATTATTTCGATGTATATAAAAAGCCCATATCGAAAAAAACAGAGCGATAATTACCAAAGAATATCCACTTGAATGCTTTATGAGAAGATTACCTAGAACCAACACAATATGGTAAAAAAAGATAAATAAAATTAAGGCAACCCAACCGCCACTTGCCCAAATATCGCCCCAAATGTTATAGGCTAAACCATATTCAAGTTGAGGAAATAAGTCTTTCTGACTTAAATAATGACTATTGGATTGCATCCCCAACCAATCGCCTCCGATAATCAGTTGCCCTACAATATCGACGGGATGATACCAGTCAACCTCGATTCCTTTACGTAAGGTTTCTGACAGATTGGCCTGTATTGCTGCGGGTTCTCCCACGACAAAAGCATGAAAAAGCACGTCCTGCCAAGAAGGGTAAATCTCTTCAAACAAATCCATGCGATTGGCCTGTAATAATGGTAATACGAGTTTTGAAATAAAGAATATAGCACCAATACCCATGAGCAGTAGTGTTTTGCCAAGGTATTTCCAATGGCTAATATAGTTCACTAATCGTCGAGGCTTATGCTGAGTCGCTAATACCAATAAGGCCAATACTACAAAAGCCGAAGAGGAGCGATTTCCTCCCCAAAAAAAATCTAAACCTAGCAAAATCAAGGCTAGTATTTGATAAAGTCTATAACCAGCACGAAAAGCAATCATAGCCAGCAAACTAGCTCCCATGGCCCAAAGGACGCTCCAACGGTCGGCTTTATTACTAAGGATTTCTTGAAGTTCACCTTTACTTACTTCTGCTCTGTTTAAGTACAAGTCAGGAAATTGTATCAAAGAGCCAGCCAGTCCCACAAGACCCATAATCAATGCGCCTCGGGCTAAACTAGGTTTAAATTCGCCCTTCAGAATAATAGATTTTTCTTGTAAAAAAATATCATTTAGTATTACTGTAAATAAGTTAATCCCCAAAACCCAGTCATAAACCCAATAACAAGGCGGATAAATAGCCGTAGTTTCGTCGGTATCATAAGGATTGATAATTAAACCCGAAAAACCTGGAATAAAATAAACCAACGAGCTAAAGAAGGATAAACTCAAAAAGTCGAATAGGCGCTTCGTAAAAATGTAATAACAAGTTCCTACAAAACTTAGTCCATAAAATAAGGTTTCGAACATACTAACGAAGGTATAAAACGTGTTTCTCTAAAAAAATAATTACTCCACCAGCATTGCCATACTCCTGTAATCCAGGTACTTACAATAGCGCCACCTATTCCCCAAAGAGGTACCAATAGATAACTACAACAGATACCCAATACGCACGAAACCACCTGAATTGGTATCATCAAATGGGTCAAATTATTGGTAAATAAAAAGCCAGAACGAGCCATATCGAGCATATAAAATACAAGATTGAAAGAGATACCCACCGTAAGCCAAGTCAATTGTTGTACCTCTAAAAGCCCTTCAAATAGTGGAGCACCAATCCACATCATTACAACCATTATTCCGCTTGCACCTACACTTATTCGAAAATATTGTTGTACATGTTTGAAGAATACAAGCTCTGACAATTGTTTTGCTTCAACCAAGCGCGGATATTGATGAGTAAACAACAGTACGGGTACAAAATAACTAGCCTCAACCAAACGTAAGGCAGAACTATACCTACCCGTGTCGCTCAGATTCAATAAACTTGCTAGCAACAGTACATCCATTTTTGATTGGATTAAACCAATAATTTTACTTACAAAAACAGCCCATGCTCCTTGGTACATTTCTTGCACCAGTTGCCATTGAATTTGCCATTTTCTAAAACCTAGTCCTTGGCTTTTTATCAGCCAATAATAGACCACTGCCAAGCCCAAACTACAGCCCAACTGAAGCCACAAATACGTAAAAAAAGGAAATGGCTCTACTTCAGCACAGATTATCTTGCCTATTCCTGCACAAATCGCATAGTAGGCATTTACTTGGTTGATTAGATGCGGTTTTTTGACGGCATCAAAATAAAAATAAACAACATGAAACGGCGTAGTCAGTAAATTGCCTGATTGTATCCATATAAGACTTTTGAGAAATGAATATTGCGGAAAAAATAGCATAAAGCTTAACCCACAAACAACAAATCCTACAATAGATAATAACATCGCCATAAATGCTGCGCTGCCCAAAAGTGTTTCTACCTTTCGGCCTTCTACAATGGCTTTGATAATCCAATCTTTCAACCATATTCCCGAAAAAACACTAAATAGACCATAATAGGATACCAGTAAACTAATACTTCCCCATTGTGAGTTATCCAGATGGCGTATTAACCAAAGGCTGCTCACAAAGGTTACTCCCAATTGTATCACATACCAACCTAATTGACTCCAAAGCCCTTTTAGTTGTCTATTGGCAAAGTGTTTTATTTTTTGGAAAAAGCTAGGCATGTACTTTCTGTGCTTGATACCAAGAAACTGTTCGACGAATACCCTCGTTGAAATAGACGATGGGTTGATAGTTCAAGCATTTATTAGCTCGATTAATATCGGCTTTACTGTGTAAAATATCTCCTTGTCGAGGACGTTCGTATAAAATTGGGAGTTCGGAGTGGCAGCAAATATTTATGGCATTCCACACTTGGTTTAGGGAAATAGACTGCCCACAGGCAATGTTAAAGAAGCGATGCTCCTGAGAGTTGGCAAATAGCGCCAAAAGATTAGCATACACCACATTGTCAATATAAGTAAAGTCTCTACTTTGCTCACCATCTCCGAAAATAACCCCCGCTTTATCTTCCAAAACCGCCTGAATAAATCTAGGAATAACAGCTGCATAAGGGCCATTAGGATTTTGTCGTGGCCCAAATACATTAAAATACCGTAAGCCTACCAAATCCTGTTGGTAGGTCTGAGCAAAAATCTCAGCATATATTTCATTAATACGCTTGGTTGCGGCGTATGGAGAAAGTGGTTCGCCAAGAGTGATTTCTTGTTTGATATCATCGAGCAAACTCCCATAAACGGAAGAGGAGGAGGCAAAAACCATTTTCTTTACTTGCGCTTTTTGCATTGCTACCAATAAGTTTACAAAACTATTGACATTGGCCTGATGCGTACTAATAGGGTCATTGATAGAACGTGGTACCGAACCAAGTGCCGCCTGATGAAAAACAAAATCAATACCTTCACAAGACTTTTCACAGATAGAAGAATTTTGTAAATCTCCCTCTATTAACTCACAATTAGCAAACCTCATGGCTGTTTGAATATTGTGGAACGAACCAGTTGAAAAGTTATCCACAATGACCACTTTTTTTGCTTGATGTTTTAGTAAAAAGTCCACCAAATGTGAACCAATAAATCCAGCACCTCCCGTAACTAAAAAGCTACTTTGCTGAATCAGCGCAGAATGTGATTGTGATAGCGTCATAGAACAATTTTTATGTGATAAATAGATGTTGATTTTAATAGACTATTTGAATAGCTGATATAGATACCTTAAGCTACGAAGTCCTATTTTTCGTTTAA
>NZ_JBMLSD010000164.1:40781-43533 GCF_049240685.1 Flectobacillus sp. | reverse complement strand
CCCTGTTCACTAAACCCCTATTCACTAACCCCTAAAAAACAAAACCAAATGAGAAAACGACTTAGCAAGGACGAATACGTTGCTGGCGTATTGGAAGGCAACCGAATGATACTAAGCAGAGCTATTACCCTAATCGAAAGTCAGCTTGATACAGATAAGGCGCTGGCCCGAGAAGTACTCGAAACACTCTTGCCACATACAGGTGGCTCGGTTCGAGTAGGCATTACTGGGGTACCAGGCGTTGGGAAAAGTACTTTTATAGAAACCTTTGGAAAACACTTGACCAATCAAGGAAAAAAAATAGCAGTACTGGCTATTGACCCGAGTAGTCAACTTTCGAAGGGCAGTATTCTCGGCGATAAAACTCGTATGGAAGAACTTTCGAGAGACCCATTGGCGTATATCAGACCTTCGCCTGCGGGTATCTCATTGGGAGGCGTCACCCACAAAACACGTGAAACGATGTTGCTATGCGAAGCGGCAGGTTTTGAAGTAATTATCGTCGAAACTGTTGGCGTTGGACAATCAGAAACGTTTGTGCATGGGATGGTAGATTTTTTCCTATTACTCATGTTGGCAGGTGCTGGAGATGAGCTCCAAGGCATCAAAAAAGGCATCATGGAAATGGCTGATCTGGTGGCCATTACCAAATCGGATTCGGGTAATGAGCTACAAGCCCGTCAGGCCAAGGTTTCCTATGAAAATGCTTTACACTTATTCCCTGCCAGTGGTAGTGGATGGTATCCCAAAGTATTGACCTGCTCGGCAGTCACACACGTGGGTATAGACGACGTTTGGAAAACTATCCTTGCGCATCGTGAACTTTTACAGCAAAATGGATATTTCTTTAGTAACCGAAAGCAACAAAATCTAGCATGGATGCACGATTTTATTAGGCAAACATTAGAAGAAAAATTTTACCAAAATCCACAGATTCAACAAGAGCTTTCGAGCATCGAATCAGCAGTAACAGAAGGGCAAAAATTACCGATTAAGGCAGCTCTTGAGTTATTGGAGCTTTTTGAAAATCACTGACATTCTTGATATATAAGTAAAAAGACGTTTTTAGTTAATAGTATATCAGTTATTGTAATACAATCATAGTCAAAAGGTTATACTCAATCTTTACCTTTGAGATACTATTAATTTAATCTTTCCTGCTACTTATATTCTCATAACTCCATCAAGAGGAGCCTATGAATCTTGAAATAATCTAATTAGTAACATGACAAAAACAAATTCTATTTATACACTTCAATTTTGGCTTTTATGTTTGAGTAATTTCCTTTTTTCTGCTAGTTTCCAAATGATGATTCCTGAGTTGCCAGATTATTTGGCCTCGATGGGTGGCAAAGAATATATCGGATACATCATTGCACTTTTTACCCTCACCGCAGGTATCTCTAGACCCTTTTCTGGCAAACTTACCGACACAATCGGGCGAGTGCCTATTATGGCTTTTGGTTCGGTGGTGTGTTTTATTTGCGGAGGTATATATCCTTGGGTGACTGGCGTGGCAACTTTCCTTTTTTTAAGATTTATTCATGGGATGTCTACAGGCACTAAGCCAACTGCCACATCTGCCTATGTGGCCGATATTATTCCCGAGGACAGGCGCGGCGAAGCACAAGGAATGTTGGGTATTTTTACGGCTACAGGGATGTCGATGGGGCCAACGATAGGCGGGTATCTCACCGACTTGTTTTCAATCAACACGATGTTTTATACTTCTTCATCATTTGCCTTATTATCAATTTTGATTTTGGTAAATATGAAAGAAACACTTCCTAAAGCTCAAAAACAGCCATTTTCATTAAAACTTTTCAAAATCGGTTGGGTCGATGTTTTCGAACCGAGAGTAATTCCTACTTTTTTGGTGATGCTATTAGTGTCGTTTTCATCGGGTGTTATTTTGACCCTCGTTCCTGACCAAACCAAAATGCTTGGCATGAGCAATAAAGGAATATTCTTTACGGTTTATACCATCGCATCATTGGTGGTGAGAATGTTTTTTGCCAAAAGTTCTGATAAATATGGGCGTATTCCAGTCCTCATTATTTCTAGTGTTCTACTTGCGGTATCGATGCTAATTTTAGGATATGCCCATAACTTTACAGCTTTGATGATTGCCTCCATTTTATTTGGTTTTTCGTGGGGTTTCAACACCCCTACCCTCACTGCCTGGACAGTAGATTTGTCAGATGAACGCTACCGTGGACGTGCCATGGCCACAATGTATATTGCTCTTGAAGCAGGAATAGGCATAGGAGCAGTTGTGGCAGGAAAACTGTATCAAGGTAATGTCGAAAACCTCCCCTATTCGTACATTATTGCAGCAGTATTATCTTTGGTAAGTTTGGGGTATTTAGTAATATTACGTAAGAATCATAAAAAGCAGCTTACTGCTTAATGTTTAAATCACAAAATCATGGTATTTGAGCAATATCTCGAAGAAAAAAATATCAATGCTGAAATGTTTTTATGGGATAATCCAAAACATTTCTCGGAATTGAAAAAGATTTTTAATGAAATGCATCCCGAAAGCTTTACGGCACAAAAGAAGTTTTTATTGAATCAACTTCGTCGTAAATATATGCTGAAGCAGTTTGTGTAGCATGTATTTAATAGACAGTTCATTTAAATGAAAAAGGTTATTTGTTAATGGTATATCTGTTATCAGAATACTCTCATAATCCGAGGTATACTACTAGAAAGGCACTTAGATTTATCATTCATTTAATCTTTCCTGTTA